>DATLIL010000782.1:0-9684 GCA_035539475.1 Polyangiaceae bacterium | reverse complement strand
GCTTGACGATGCGTTCATCGAGCACTCTCCCGCCCTGCACCAGACCGATGCGGAGCACCTTGGGGCCGCTGGTCGGCACCGAGCGCATCCTCGCGGTCATCTGTCCCACCCGACCCGAAGCGCCAGTCTGCTCGTGCGGCGGCTGATTCATCGTCATGCGAGCGTCGTTCGAAACCGACAGCGGGCCGTTTCCGTGTGTTCCCGCGAGCCGAAGCCTACCTTGCGCCTCCGGGGTCGGTCCACTCGGCGGCCGCGGAAATTGGCTCGAGGGTACGTGCCGCCTCTCGCTGGCGCTGGTTCCACTGGTCGCGGAATCGGCGACAATCCCCTCTGGCCGCGTGGCCTAGCTGCGCCAGCACGACGGCGGCCAGGCCACCCAATCCGAAGCAGGCGCAAGCCGCCAGGCTGGCCTGCTGCAAGTTCCGACCGAGGTCGGTCGCGAGCACCAGCATCGCGCTGCCCGTGCCCGCCGCCAGGGCAATGCGTAGAAGCGCGCGAAAGCGCGCGACGAGCAGTCCCATGGCTGTCAGGGCTCCGCGCCGGTCCCCATCGATCTCCGCCAGGATGAGCGCCGGAGGCGGCGACGGGTCACCCGAATCTCGACTGGCGCGTTCAATCAGGAGCGCCAGAGCAGGCGGCGCCAGCGCCCTCAGCAGGGACCGCGCTCGAACGCCGGCCACGACGCAGAGGCCGCTGAACGTGGCGGCTGCGGCTACGCCGACCACGGCCCCGCTCAAAACGGGTCTTTGCTGATCGCCTTTTCGATGCGGTCCAAAAAGGGTCTCTTGAGCTCGGCCAGGGTCAGCTTGGGCTGAATGCGGCTGACGTCCACCGCCGCGATCGGCTTCTGCACCCGCCCGACGATCGTCACCTCGCTGATGGTGACCACTCGGCTTTTCTTTTGCGCGGCGGCGGGAGCGGCCAGGAGCAGGCCGGCGCCGAGCACTGCCGAGAGCAAGCCGAGCCGTGAGGTCATGCGTCTCATTTTGCACCTTCCGGGGGAAACGAGCCAGTGGAGGGCGGCGGCGCGGTGGGCGCCGGCGCAGGTGCCGCCGTGGGAGCTGGGGCCGGAGCGACCGTGGGCGCCGGCGCCGGAGCAGCCGTGGGAGCGGGGGCCGGAGCAGCCGTGGGCGCCGGCGCTGGCACTGCCGCGGCAGGAGCCGGAGCCGGCGCCTTTGCCGCGGGCGCCGTCACCGAACCATCTTGCCCTGCCTCGATCAGCGCCTTCTTGCTCTTGGCACGAGTGATGAGCTCGTCGGTGTCGTCGTTCGCACCAGCCACTCTCGGGCGCATGCGCTTGTACTCCTCGAGCTCCGAGATGGCGCGATCGGTGGCTTGCATCGGCGTGACGCCCGGCACCTTGTCGGAGAACAGATAGAGCAAGCCGAGGTTGTAGTGCACCTGCGCAAGCTTCGGGTCGGCCTTCTGTACCCACTCGAGCTCGCGCTTGGCCTCGGCGATCTTGCCGAGCAGGCGGTAGGCGTCGCCCAGCGAGAGGTGCGCGTGCACGTTGTCGAGGTCGTAGCGCAGCGCGGCTTCCAGGTGCTGGGCCGCCTCGGGAGCATTGCCGGATTCGAGCAAATAGTTCGCCAGGTGCAGGCGCGCCTCGACCAGATCGGGACGCAGCGAGATGGCACGGGTCAGCTCCTGGATGGCGGGCCCGCGCTGGCCTTGCATCTTGTAGATCAGGCCGCGGATCAGCCGGGCCTCGGCGTTGTTGGGATCGCGCGGCGGATTCTCGGGGCCGTAGCCGTCGAGCACGCCCTTCAGGGTGTAGAGCGAAAGGTCGAGCCGGCGCGAGCGAAAGTGATCGCGCGCCAGCGTGACCATGGCGGGACGGTAGTCGGGGTTGCGCTTGAGCGCTTCTTGGGCGAAGCGCTGCGCCGCGCCCGAGTCGCCCTGCACCGACTTCACCTCGGCCAGCGCGGCGACCACCGCGGCGCTCCGCGGCATGCTCGCCATGCGACCGGTCAAGAAGTCTTCAGCCTGATCGAGCTTGCCCAGGCGCGTCAGCAGCACGGCGTAGCCGACGATGGCAAGCTCGTAGTCCGGCATGATCACCGTGGCCTGGCGGTAATCGCCGAGCGCAGCTTGCACCTCGCCGGTGCGCTCGCGCACGACGCCGAGAGAATAGTAGGCCGCGTACGCTCGAGGGTCGGCTTGCGTGGCCCTGACGAACTGCGCCTTGGCGCCCGCCAGATCGCCGATGCGAAAGGCCGCCACTCCTGCCTGGTAAGCCTGCGCTGCCGGCGCGTTCATGTCGGGCGGCGGCGTCGCGGGAGCGCCGCTCGGCGAGCCTTGTGCGGGATACGCAGCCGCTGGCTGAGCAGCCCCCGGAGTGGTGGGAACGGGTGATGGCTCCGAGGGTGCGGCGCTCGGTCTTCCACCCCTGCCCTGATCGCAGGCGCCGAGAAACACCAGCCACAGACCGAGCACGCGCGCCTTCACGGAGCCCCCGTTAGCGGTAGCGCTGGCGCGGGCTCCGGCATGCCTTCCGGCGCCGGCGAGCCGGACTGGCCCGGACGCATGCGCAAGAACATGCCGTCGCTGTAGCTCAGGTCCTTCACCCCGGCGGTGAACTGCTGCATCTTCGCCTCGCCGATGAGCTCGGTGACGAAGGCCAGACGGCGGATGGCGCGCACGACGGGTGGGCCCGACACGTTGTAGCGACGCCCGAGCGCGACGCTGTTCGCGTAGCGATCGATCATGATCGAGTCGGCGCTGTCGAGCTCCTGATCGCGGCGATTACGCCATGCGGTCTGCACGTTGACGCGGATCTGGTCGGCCTTCTCCTGCAGGTCGGGATCGCCGCCTTCTTCCGCACGCTGGAGCGCCGCCTCCTGCTTGCGGTCGAACATTCTGAGCGCCGGCGGACGCGTGTTGTAGAGGCCGGTGCGCAGGGAGTCGTAGAGCGAGCCCTGCCGCGACAGCGCCGCCACGGTCCACTCCGGCGAGAGGTAGCCGTCGATGATCTGCTGCAGCTTGTCGTACCAGCCCTTGGCGACCGTGGCGTCGCGCGCGTACTGGTTGATTACTTCGCTCGAGGTGCCGGCGTAGCGGTGGTGGCCGGCCTCGTAGTCGAACTTCGAGGCGATCTGCTCGTCGAGCATGGTGAAGTCGGCTTCCGCCGCCATGCTCGCCTCGCGCGAGCCGAGCGCGGTGCTCTGCCCGTCCTTGACCGGCGCGGCCTTGATCCACTTGGTGAAGGCCGTGATCGTGCTCCACCACCACTTGTGCGTTTCGCCGGAGAGCACCGCCTTCCTCACGCGCGCGGACCAGTAAGCGGCCTGCACCACGTACTGCTCGGCGCCGGGCCGGTTCTTGTAGGCGTTGTAGTAGTCCTCCATCACGCGCATCGCGGCGCGGCGGGCGTTCTGGTTGGCGCCCTCGTCGGCGCCGAAGGGGTCCCACTTCTTGAGCTCGGCGCTGGCCACGATGAAGTCGGCTTCCGCCATCTCCTGCGGCGAGGCGCCGAGGTCGACGATGAGCTCGCGCGTGCGCTGCATGCTGCTGCGATCGCCGAGGCTGGCGTAGAGCGTCAGCGCCTGGCGCCCCGACTCGCGGCGCTCGTCTTTGACGAAATGCGGGTTGTTGCTGATCTTGTCGAAGGTCTCGGCCGCGCGCGGGTAGTTGAAGAACAGCACGTAGGCGCCGGCCAGGGCGTCGTACGCGCCCTTGAGGTACTTGACGCGTTCCTCGTACTTTCTGGGCTCTGCCTCGGCGCCGCTGGCGGGATCGCCCTTGAGCAGCTTGTCGAGCCGGGTGTTGCTGCCGTAGCGCGCCACGAACAGCTCGTACATCTCGATCGCCTTGTCGTACTCGCCGACCTGCTTGTAGGCGTAGGCGCCGTTCATCGCGGCCTCGGGCGCCTCGTCGCGGTCGGGCGCCGCGTCGAGCGCGACCTTGTACGCGGCCGCCGCCTCGCGCCACTTCTTGCGCCGCTCCGCGCCTTCGCCGAGCTTCTCGGCCTCTTCGTACAGCTTGCGTGCGTCCATGTAGGCCACGCCCTGCTTGACCGGCTTTCTGAGCGCGTCCTCCGCCCGCTGCGTCTCCTCGTTGTAAGCGCAGCTCTTGCCCTCCGCGAGCTTGCGGCTTTCGTCCGCGTTGCTCTCGAAGTTGCTCATGCTGATGAGCTTCTCCCAGGCCTTGTAGCCCCACTCGTTGACGCCGCAGTACTGGTCGTAGAGCGGACGGAAGCGGGCCCGCGCGTCCTTGAACTGACCGTAGACGAAGTAGAGGTCGGCTGACTGGTAGGAGTAGAGCATCCCGTTCTTCTGCGGATCGCGGTCGAGCGGGATACGCGCGTTGTACTCGTCGCGGGCACGGATCGCGTCCAGCACCTGCGGCGGCACGGGATCCGCCGCCACCTTGCGCTCGCTGCCCTCGCCTTCGAAGCGAACCTCGGTGCGCTTGGGAAAGCCTTGCGTGCCGTTGAAGAGCGCGTGCTTGCGGTACTCGTCCTCCAGCACCTTTTCGGCCATGGTGACCACGTAGTAGGCCGAGGCGGTCAGGTACTTGTCGTCCTCGTTCGAGTCACGGACCGCGACCGCCGCCTCGCGTGCCGCGCTGATCTCCTCGGGCGACGGCGAACGCTCGAGGCCGACCTGCAACACGACGATCCAGTAGCGCGCGTCGGCCAGCCAGAACTTGGTCTCGTAGGCGTCGACCGCCGAGGGATCCTGCGCCAGGTACGCAGCCCAGCCCGTCTCGGCCATGCGGTACTCGGTGATCGCCTTCTCCATCAACGCGAGCTGCTCGCCCGCATCGCCGATCTCGCTGGCACGCTCGTAGTAGCCCTTGGCGAAGTTCGTGTGGTCGGCCGCGGCCCGCTTGAGGCCGCCGCGCACGAGCTGTTCGGCCGTGGCCAGCGCCTCGGGGTCGTCACGATTGGCGTCGACCCAGGGCGTGGTGCCGACGTAGGCGGCGAGCCGGGTGCGAGCCTGGAGCGCGCGTGCGGCGTAGTCGGCGCGCGCCGCGGAGCCGTCCGGTGAGAGCCGCGAGATCTGATCGTACAGATCGGCGACGCGGTTTTGCATGATCGGCGCGTCGCGATCCATGGGGAACTTCTGCAGCGTGAGCTCCAGCATGGCCACCGCGTTGCGGTTCTGAGTGACCTCGATGAACTCCTGCGCCAGCGCCTTGTAGATCTCGACCGTCCACTTCTTGTCCTGCGGAATGAGCGACGGATCCTGCACGCGCCGAATGGCGATCTCCATCTTCTGTTCCGCCACCAGCGGGTCGAGCTCGGTGTCGAGCACGTCGTTGCGCGGGATGTACGGATGCTCGCCGGGCGGACCGTCGATGTCGCTGTAGGTGAGCGAGCCGGCGACGTAGGTGTAGGCCTCGTTGCGGAAGTCGGCGCCCGTGTCCCCCGTCTTCTGCTCCTGCTCGTCGGCGTAGTTCAGCAGGCTGACGAACTCCTCGATCGCGCGGCGATAGCGCTGCTGCTTGAAGAAGGTCCAGGCCTGCTTGTACAGCGACACGCCGTGGATCGGCGGCTTCTTGTAGACCAGCGAGTGCTCGTACGCGCTGGTCGCGCGGTTCAGGTTGTAGGGACCGCCCGCGGGGTCGATCTGGTCGAAGTGGTAGTTACCGAGCTGCCACCAGACCTCGGCCAGGTAGCGCGGCTCCTCGCCGAGCAGGGTGTTCTGCGGCACCGGCGTGCAGCCCTCGTAGGGATCGACGAAGGTCTGCTCGTCGTCGGAAGGCCCGACGGGGCCAGGCTTACCCTTGGCGAACGCGCGGCTTTGATCGAGCGGCACGGGGTGACGCAGGCCCCACTCGTCCCAGAACTTGGC
Source organism: Polyangiaceae bacterium (assembly GCA_035539475.1). GTDB lineage: Bacteria > Myxococcota_A > Polyangia > Polyangiales > Polyangiaceae > PMG-095. The sequence goes on along the minus strand of DATLIL010000782.1, from coordinate 3,886 downwards.
GTCCTTGTCTTGTGGCAGCGGATCGAGCGCGATCTTGCTCTTCAGCTTGGCGTCGTCGCGCACCTGGTAACGGTTGTTGCAGACCAGCGAGCGAAAGGCCTGCTGGCCCTCCTCGAGGCGCTCGGCGTCGGTGAAGGCGTGACCCAGGTAGTAGTGAACCGCCGCGATCTCTTCGTAGCGAGGAAACTCCCTGATCAGCCTGCGGTAGAGCGCGATCGCGGGCTCGAGCCCCAGCGCCATGTCGCCCTCCGTGGCCTCGCGCGCGCGTTCTTCGTACAGCGCCGCCAGCCGGAACATGGCGTCGGGCGTGGCGCGCTGATCGGCGTTGGCACCGCTGTAGCGCTCGACGAACTCTTCGAAGCGCTTGATTGCCTCGTTGCGGGCGTTGACGACCCCAGTCCGCTCGATGCCAATCTCACGATCGAGCGCGTTCATCACCCGCCTGCGCCGGTTCTCGTAGTGCTGGCGCACGATCATCGTCAGCAGCCGGCGGTAGTCCTTGGCGTCCTTCTCGTACTCCCGGGCTTCTTGCTGCAGGATCTCGAAGGCCTTGAGCTGCTGCGGCGTGGGCGCGGGCGGAGGCGGCACGGCCTTTTGATGGCGAGGAAGACCCGCCGGCGCGGCCGTCGCTGGCGGCGCGGCGGCTGGCGGCGCGGCGGCTGGGGCCGTGGCCGCAGGCGCAGCGGAGGGCGGGGGCGGCGGCAGCACGACCGTCTGCGAGCTCGCCGCCGTTGCGAGCAGCAGCAGACCCAGCCCCAGGCGCGAGGCCGCGAGCTTCACCTGTCGTCCTCCGCGTCGTCGATGACCTCGCGTAGCTCGTCGTTCAGGTTCTGCTCCTCGCGCGCGCGTTCCCGCTGCAGGCCGCGCAGGCGCCGCCGCTGCTCCTCGCGCATCTCCCAGGCTTGCTGCACGATGCCCACGTCGGCGCGCAAGACCACGCTCTTCAGGCGATCGCGAACCCGCGCGAAGTTCTTCATCGCCACCTCACCGACGACCTGGCGGGCTTCGACGTCGAGGCGCTCGAGCGTGGAGGCGTAGCTCTCGAGCAGCGCGATCTCGTCGCGGATCTTGGCCGCCAGGTTGCGTGACTGGTCGAGCGAGTGACGCTCCTCGTCGTAGCGCAGGCCCTCGAGGCGCTTGTCGACGACGTCGGCGCGAGCCAGCGTGGATCTGATCGACAGCGCGTACTCGGCGGCGCTGCCGCTGTCGTGACCCGCCGCGCAGAGCTCCACCTCGCGCGCGAGCAGCTCCTTGAAACGTAGCCGGGTCTGCTCGTCGTCCACGAAGCGCTGATCGCCGAACCCGGCCTGGATCCGGCCCATGTCGACGGCGTCCCGATACTCCTGGATGCGCCGCTGGTAGGCCTCGAGGTCACGTTCGTTGGCCTCGAGCTCGAGCCGGAAGCGCTCGCGCGAGGCGCTGTCCGAGGTCACCGGAAAGCCGGAGCCGCCGCCGCTGAGCACGCGGCGCAGGCCGTTGATGATCGCGCGCAGCTTGTCGGCCTCGATCGTGAGCTCCTGCAGCGCCTGCGAGGCCTTGCTCCATTGCTGGTAGCCGACGTCGTCACGGCGAGCGAAATCATTACTGGAGACAGGCACGGCGCCCATGCGCCGCATCAGGGCGCGGCGCTGCTGGCGCACCATGCCGAGCTCCCCGCCCACGCCGCTGGCCACGTCATCCATACCCTCGGCCAGTGTCACGCGAGCGCGGCCCACGCGGTTCAAGAGCGACAGGGTCGTCTCGAGCGCTGCGCGGGTCTCGGGGAAGGCCTTGGCGCGCGTCGGCACGGCCAGCACCGCCGACAGCCGCGCGGCCAGCTTGCGCGCCTTCTTGAGCAAGTCGCGCGAGCGGTTGGCGTCGTCGATCACCGAGAACACGCGCTCGTCCTCGGCTTGCTGCCGCGCCCACTCGAGCGCGATCTCCGGCATGTCGCTGGTCGTAGACACCTCGGGGTCGGCCGTCAGCCGGTCGTAGTAGACCGCAGGGTCGAGGTTCGTGGCCATGAAGCGCTCCACCTGTTCGCGGATCGGATCGAAGCGGCCGCGCACCGAGCGGTACAGCCCGAGCGCCTTGTCGTACTGCCCCGCGCGCAGCATGAGATCGGCGCGCAGGAGCGAGCCGTCGGCGAGGTCGAGGTTGTTCGGGTCGGTGATGGTGAGCACTTCGAGCGCGCGCTGCGCACGCTGGAAATCGCCCAGCCGCACGTAGACCCAGCTGAGCTCGTGCAGCATGTTCGCGAACTCCGGCGATTGCCGGTCGACGTGGCTGTAGGCTTCGGCCGAGTTCAAGAAGTCGTCCGACTCGTGCAGCAGCCGGCCGATCGCCATCCAGCTGAAGTCGATCACGTGGCGCGCCGCGGCCGTCTTGGCCGGCATGCGCGTCACGCGCCGAAATTGCTCGACCGCCTGGGCGTAGCGCTGAGCCGAGGCTGCTGGCGCCGCTTGGCCCGGCGCGGCGGCTTCGGCCGGCAGCGCCAGCACCGCCGTCGACTCCTTGGTCATGATCACGCCCAGCAGGTACTGCGCCTGCAGCGTGTACTCGGAGTTGGCCGGCACCGTGTTGATCACGCTCTTGGCCTCGGCGTAGTTACCCTTGGCAAAGAGCGCCTTGGCCCGCGCGTAGTTGAGCGAGCCGCTCTGATCGGACGCGGGCAGCGTGTTCAGCCGCGCAAAGACGTAGTCCAGTCCCTCGAGATCGTTGGTGCGCAGCGCCACGTCGACCAGGCGGCTCAGCGAGCGACCCACGTACGGGAGAAATGCTGCCTGGCCGGCGTGCTCGAGGACCTCCCGGTACTGCCGCCGCGCCGACAGGTACTGCCTGGACTGGAAGTAAGCCTCGGCCAGGAGGAAGCTGCCGTCGGCGAAGGGCGCTTCGGGCATCTTGCCCTGACGGCGGAGCTCGACCACCTTGGAGAGCTCGTCGATCGCGCGATCGTAGTCCTTGTTGCGCAGCAGCATGTCGCCGGCGGCGAGCCGTTGCGCCGGCGTGGGTGGCTTGTAGCGCAACCTGTCCTTCGAAGCGCCTCGCGCCGCCTCCGCCTCGACCGTGCGGATGGCCTGCTCTGCGCGCCCCCGCGCCTGTTCGGCGTCGAGCGCCCAGGCGTCCTTTGCGCCGAAGAGAGCCAGCACGCAGGCGAGGGCCAGAGAGCTCCTGCCGAGTGCAGGCTGACGCATTCAGCGAGCCCCTGAAGTCGGGACCGCTTCTTGGCCCGCTCCCAGATTGGACAACGTCTGCTGCCAGCGAATCGCTGGCCGCTCCTCGAGCGGCGTGGTCACGTCGCCCTTCTCCCACACGATGGCCTCGAGCCGGACGGCCTTGCCCTCGGTGACGGTGAAGGAGTGGGTCGCCGGTACGTTGAACTTGTAGCCGCGCAGATAGGAGAAGACGCCAAACCCGTGGCCGCGCAGCTTGAGCACGACCTGCAGCGTGTGATCACCGGGCGGCACCGAGCCGCTGAAGATCGGGATCTCCTTCTGCGAGGCGAGCGCTCCGGAGTCGTCCTGCTTGTTGTACTGCACCGAACCGTCGAGCACGAACGTGGCGCCGGTCAGGTGGAAGGCGCCGGAGAGCTCGTTCTTGAAGACGATCTCGGCCCTGGCGCCGCCTACCCCACCCGACAGGATGGTGTCGCTGAGCAGGCTGAGGCGCGTGTGGCTGCGCCTGATCTGCTCCTTGAGCTCGTCGATGCGCTGCTCGAGATCGCGCAAGCGCACCACGTAGGTCGCGCCGTCCATTCCTTGTGCCTTGCCACCCGCGGCCGGCGCGGCCGGAGCTCCCGGCCCGGGCGTCGCTGCTGCCGGTGCGGGCGCGCCTGCTGCCGGCGCTGGGGCGGATGCCGGCGGCGCGGCCGCCGGGGCGGTGGCGGGTGGGGCGGCCGTGGCCGCAG
>DATLIL010000781.1:0-5316 GCA_035539475.1 Polyangiaceae bacterium | reverse complement strand
CCCTAGTGGAGGGTTTCATCCTGCCTTTCGGCGCGGGCCTGCATCTCGTGGATCGGGTGGGCGTGGTTGAGGGGGCCGTGCCCGCCGCCCAGACCGGGTGCCGTACGGATGGCCTGCAGCACGTAGCGCCGCGCAGCGTCGACGGCGGCCTCCAGCGTCAGACCTTCGGCGATACCGGTGGCGATGGCCGAGGCCAGCGTGCAGCCGGTGCCGTGGGTCGAACGTGTCTCGACGCGCGGGTGTTCGAACTCACGAGCTTCGCCGTCGACGGTGCGCAGGATGTCGACGACGGTGTTGCCCGGCAGGTGTCCGCCCTTGAGGAGCACAGCCGAGGCGCCACTGGCGAGCAGCAGGTCCGCCGCGCGACGCATGTCGTCGAGCGAACGGATGCGCACGCCGCTGAGCAGCTCGGCCTCCGGTAGGTTCGGCGTGACCAGAGCGGCCTGGGGCAGGAGCAGCTGCACCAGCGCCTCACGCGCCTCGTCTTCGAGCAAGGGTGTGCCGCCCTTGGCGACCATCACTGGATCGACGACGACCGGGATGTTGTGCGCCAGGCGCTGGAGCGTGCTGGCCACCGCAGCGATGACCGCGGACGAATGCAGCATGCCGGTCTTGATGGCGTCGGCCCCGATGTCGGTGAGCACCACCTCCATCTGCTGGCTGACGAAGGCCGGCTCGACCGGAAGCACACCGAACACCCCGAGGGTGTTCTGGGCAGTGAGCGCCGTGACGGCGGTCGCGGCATAGCCCCCGAGCACTGTGACGGCCTTGACGTCAGCCTGGATCCCGGCGCCACCGCCGGAATCAGAACCTGCAACGATCAAGACGCGCCCGTGCATCGCGGGGCCTAGCGTAGCATCGGCCTAGCGATATCGGTATGCTCCCGGCTCCCGTGGCGACCCCTGAAGCCCAAGCACGCGCCGAGTCCTTGCTGGGCAGCACCCTGGCTGATCGCTTCCGCCTCGAGGCGCTCCTCTTCGCCGGCAAGGCCGGGGCCACCTACGCCGCGGCGGCAGACGGCGGCGAGCGGGCCGTGGTCAAGGTGCTCTACCCCGAGCTCATGCTGGGAGAGGCGGGAATGCGCTTCCAGCGCGAGGCCCAGCGCTGGCCGGCTCTCCGTCATCCCCACGTGCAGGCGGCGCTGGGCGCCGGAACCGATGAGCCGAGTGCCCTGCACTACGTGGCCTGGGCGACACCCGCCGGCCACACGCTGGAAGAGACGCTGGCCGGCGCCGGCGCGCTCGATCCCACCATCGCCGTGCGCGTCACCATGCAGATTGCGCGCGGACTCGAGGCGGCGCACCGTATCGGCCTCTTGCACCGCGGTCTGCGCCCGAGCGCGGTGCTGCTCGAGCCCGGCGTCAACGGCGAGCTCGTCGTGTTCGTGCGCGAGTTCGGGTTGTTCCAACCGACGCTCGCCTCTGGCGCTCCGGCGGTCACCGATCCGGCCAACCTGCTCGATCCACCGGACTACTCCGCCCCGGAACAGCTCCGTAACGCCGAACGCATCGACGAGCGCGCTGACGTCTTCAGCCTCGGCGCCGTGCTCTACGAGATGCTGAGCGGCAGCCCACCCTTCGGCCATCTGGACGATACGAGCGACGTCGTCACCTCCGTGCTGACGGACGAGGTGCCGCATCTGCAGGATCGGGCGCCCTGGATCGGGCCCGAGCTCACGCGCGTCGTGCACCGCGCGCTGGCCCACAATCCCAACGCCCGCTTCGCCACCTGCGAGGAGATGCTGGCCGCGCTGCGCCCCTTCAGTGAGGACGACGAGCTGGTCCCGAACACCAGCCTGCGCACGGTGGGCTCGGAGACGCGCTCGCGCATTGCCGCGCGCGCCGAGGTGGCGATGGAGCCGCCGCCGCGATCGACGCTGCTGGCCGCGGAAACCGATGACATGGCTCTCGTCGGACGCCAGCTCGACGGCAAGTACCGCGTGCTGGGACTTCTGGGTCGCGGGGGCATGGGCTCGGTTTACGAGGTCGAAGGCCCCGACGGCGACAGGCTGGCGGCCAAGGTGATCTCGCGCGGCACCGCCGGCGATAACCCCGCTGCCCTGCTGCGCTTTGCGCGAGAGGCGAAGGCGGCCACCGCGATCCAGAGCCTGAACGTCGTGCGCACGCTCGACGCGGGCACCGACGAGGCGCTCGCCCTGCCCTACATCATCATGGAGCTGCTCCACGGCATCGACCTGTCGAAGGTGATGAAGGCGGAGGGCGCGCTCGAACCCCAGACGGCGGTTCGCCTGGTGCTGCAGGCCGGGCGCGGCATAGCGGCCGCGCATGCGCGGCACATCGTGCACCGCGACATCAAACCGGCCAACCTGTTCCTCGAGATCGAGCAGCAAGGCAACCGCGAGGTCACGGTCAAGGTTTGCGACTTCGGTGTGGCCAAGCGCAAGCGCGTGGAGGAAGGCGGCTTCGCCCACAGCCACATGAGCCTGACGCGCACGGGCGGCATGCTCGGCTCCCCCATGTACATGGCCCCCGAACAGGCGCGCAACGCCAAGAGCGTCGACGAGCGCGCCGACATCTGGAGTCTGTCGATCGTGCTGTGGGAGGCGCTCAGCGGCGAGCGGCTGTGGGGCGACAAGAAGTCTCTCGGAGAGCTCGTGGTCTCGATCTGCACGGAGCCGATCAGGCGCCTGGAAGAGGTCGCCCCCTGGGTACCCAAGGATCTCGCGCGGGTCGTGCACAAGGGCCTGGAGCGCGACCTCTCGCAACGCACCCCCAGCATGCACTCGCTGATCGCAGCGCTGGAGCTCTTCGCCGGCGGCAGCGATCGCGTGACGGGTGAGCAGCTGGTGGGGATGAGCGAGGAACGGCTTGCGGAGCTCACGCGCCGCGTCAGCACGCCCGACCAGCGGATTTCCGGCAGCCTGCGCCCGAGCAGCGCGCGCCCCACGGCTCCGACGGTGGCTGCGCCCCAGAGCTCGAGCCGCGGGCTGTTGATCGGCCTGCTGCTGGTCCTGGCGCTGGGAGCCGTCGCCGCCGTCGTCTTGATGCGCTAGAGGCGCCTGATCACCTGCGCGTGTTTGGTCGCGAAGTCGGCGAACAGCGCGGGGTGCGCGCAAGCTGCCAGGATCTCCAGAGACTCGACCAGCCGCGGGCCGCTGCGGTTGAAGAAGGCGTTGCCGTCAGTGGCGTAGAGACGCGCTCGGGCGCGAAGTGCGGCTGGCAGCGCGTAGTCGAGCGCCGCCCGCTCCTCGAGCACGCGCGCGAGCGAGAAGCCGCAGGCCTTGACCAGTACGACGTCGGGCGCCAGCGCCACGAGCTCCTCGGGCTTCAGCGTCGGCGCCGGAGCGCCTGCTTCGACGCCGATGGCTTCGCCGCCAGCGAGCTCGACCAGATCCGGCATCCAGGTACCGCCCAGCATCAACGGCTCGAGCCACTCGATCGTCGCGACGCGCGGAAAGGTGCGCGCCGTCCGGGCGCGCGCGGCGATCTCACGCACGCGTCGTTCGAGCTCAGCGCGTGCGTGCCGAGCAGCCGGTGCGCGACCGAGCGCGTCCCCTACCCGCTCGACGTCGTCCCACACGTCGCGCAGGCGCGTCGGGTGCAGGGTCACGATCTGGACGCCGTCACGCCTCACCAGGCGCGCCACGGCGCTCCGTACGTCGTCGATCGACACCGCGCAGACCTCACACAGATCCTGGGTGACGATCACGTCGGGCGAAAGTGCGGCGAGCTTCTGCTGGTCGATGGTGTAGAAGCTGAGCGCATCGCGCAGGACGTCGCGCACGGCGCGATCGATGGCAGCGCTCGTCCCTGGCGCCGCTACCCGCGGCCCGGTCAGGACGGGCAACCCGCGAACGAGCTCCGGAAAATCGCACTCGTGAGACACGCCCACGAGCTCGTCCTGGGCTCCGACGGCGCAAACGATCTCCGTCGCCGACGGCAACAATGAGACGATGCGCATGGACGCACTCTTGCACGGTCGGGCGCTTCGGCACATGCTCCCGCTCTAAGACCGGCCCCTTGGCGGAACGGCAGACGCAGGGGACTTAAAATCCCTCGACCGAAAGGTCATCCCGGTTCGAGTCCGGGAGGGGCTACCGCCGAAGGGACGCTGGAGTTACCGTGCCGTCATGCGGCGTGGATTCGGGATGATGGCGCTCGCGTTCTGCTCGCTGGCTTGTGGGGAAGACCCTCCAGACACTTCTCCGTCCGGCACGACGGGCGGTGCTGGTGCTGGCGGCAGCAGCGCGACGACGAGCGGTTCGGGCGGCGGCGGCGCCACTGCCACCGCAGGAACGGGGGGATACACGGTGCCCGATCCCGATCGCTGCTCCAGCGGGCCCGGCGAGGTGCTCGCGGTCGACGTCTGGTCGGCGGAGCTGGCACTCGACGCGGACTACATCTACGTGCTCGCTTCCGCTGATTCTTCGCTCGAGCTCTCGCGTTTGCCGCTGGCTGGTGGCGCGCCCGAGCGACTTGCGACCCAGAGCCTGTACGGGTTCGGCCTCGGAGTCCGCGACGGAGTCGTCTCCTGGCTCGCGCGGCCTGAGCTCCTGGTCATGCTCGACGAGGACTACGTGGACTGGAACGTGTGGACGCTGCCGAGCCCCGGGGCGGAGCCGAGCGTCGCGCTCCAAGACGGGGTCAGACACCTCAGCGTCGGGCCACGGGGCATCGTCAATTCCCGGATCGAGCCATTGGTGATCCAGCTCCAGGGCGAGGACGGCCCGAGCGACGTTTGCCCTGCGACCGGCGTGAACGAGCTGGCCTCCAACGCCAACCTCGCCGTCTGGTCTCAGTGGGATGCGCTCTTCACGTGCTCGCTCGACGACGGCACCCAGTCCGAGCTCGCGCCGGGCGATGAAAAGACACCTGCAGGCTTGCTGGTCGACGACGAGTACGCCTACTGGGGTTCCGATTCCGATCCGGGCGTCTGGCGGGCGCCGCTCCCGGGCGGGGCGGCCGAATCACTCGCGGCCGACGTCACGACACGACTGCTGGGGCTGGCCGGTGGCTATCTCTACTTCGCGCCCTCCACGTCTGCGGTGGCCACGCAAATCCAGAGAGTCGATCTCGGCTCCAAGGCCATCGAGACCGTTGTCTCCGAGCAGGGGAACATCACGAACCTCGTCGCCGACGCGACACACGTCTACTGGTACGAATACAACTCGAACCAGTTCTACTGCCTGAAGCGGGCTGAAGTTCCGTAGCCACTGCGGATCATTCCCGATCGATGCGCGTTCCCCCGCAACCGCGGGAAATAGCGTGCGTGTAGCGTGAATCGAGCAATTGCGAGCCGTGGGCTCGGTTTGATACACGCAGAAATACCGAGCTTCGAAACGAAGCCGGGATCAAG
>DATLIL010000780.1:0-2930 GCA_035539475.1 Polyangiaceae bacterium | reverse complement strand
AGCCGATCGTGATCGATCCAGGCCGCACCGGTCGCCAGGACATCGAGTTCTCGCCGACCGACGCCGATTCCGGCGCGTCGACCTGGCACGGCGATCAGCTCGGGACGTTCGACGCCGGCAAGACCCCGCAGGGCAAGCTGGTGGTGACCATGGGCGGCATCGGCAACGGCCCGCACACCGGTGGCGTCTATCAGTACGCCGCGGGTCGCGGCTTTCACTGCTTCGCCGTCGACATGTACAACTCCGAAGGCGGCGAGTCGAACGAAGGTAAGGTCTACCTCGAGACGTTCTCCGGCGAGGACCTCACGCCCGTCGCCAACGTCTCACCGCAAAACAGCGTGATGGGCCGGATCAAGGCCGGCGTGGCTCACCTCAACACCATGGATCCCGGTGCGGGCTGGAACTACTACCTCGACGCGCAGGGTGAGGTGCGCTGGGACCGCGTCATCCTCTTCGGCTACTCCTACGGCGGGCAGACTGCCGTGGCGGCCACGAAGTACGTGGCTCCCTTCCGTGCGATCGCCACCGCCGCGCCGAACATCCCCGCCGAGGCGACCTGGCCCACCACCATGCCGAACGTCGCCGACGTCAACAAGTGCTACGCCCTGAACAGCGAGGGTGAAGCCGACCACTTCGACGTGCTGACGGCGATGCAATGGCCGGGCTCCCCGGAGACGGTCATGGACGGCGCGTACGCCATGATCATGCAGCCCCCCTTCAACAACACCAGCAAGATCATCGCGCCGGGCGGCCACACGGAGTTCTGCTCGGTGGCAGGTGATCGCTACGACGTCATCTGCGACTTCATGTTCGGCGTTAAGCCTTAGTCGCAGGCCAATCCTCCAGGGTAACGGGAGCTGGCACCCGCCGTCGAGTGCTTGTTTGCCAGCCCGCCAGGCGTAAAGTCTCTGGTTCGACATGATCTCGAACCGACTTCCAACGCTCGTGGCAGGCATGGCATTCGCCCTCGCCTGCGGCGGTGGCAAACAAGAGGCCAGCACACCGGTGGGCACCTGCGGCGGTGAAGAACGCCCGCAGCTCGATTGTGCCACGGAGTTCATCTACGACACGACCAAGGTCGAGGGCGGATTCAGCGCCTTTGGCATCGGCTCGCTGCAGGCCAAGACCGAGCAGAGCGCGCTCCGCCAGATCGACCAGGAGACCGAGCGCTACGTCGCTCAGGCCAAGCGGCTGTGCGACGAGTACAACAAGTGCGTGATCGACAAAGAGACCTACTCGATGCGCAGCGAGAACATGCGCCGGCGCATGAGCAAGGTGCCGGAGCTCTACGAGGAGCTCAAGACCACGAACGATCCGGACCAGAAGCGCAAGGTGCTGGCCAAGGCCTACACCGCGCTCGTGCCCGACGACTCGCGGGTCGAGCTCGCGCTCAGCTTGTCGGTGCTGGCCAAGCGACCCGATCAGGGTGACGCGGCGCCGATCGGTGAGGGCGCCAGTCTACCGAGCGGCACGCGGGTGGCCTTCGCCGTGGAGCTGTCGCGCTCCGCCCACGTGTACCTGTTCCAGAAGTCGCCCAGCGGCGAGCTGAACGTGCTGTTCCCGGATCCGCGCATCACGGTGAAGAACCCGGTGCCCGCTGGAGAGCCGCTGCGCATTCCGCAGGGCGGCGCCAGCTTCAAGCTCGACGAGAAGGACATCGGCCTCGAGCGCGTGTTCGTCGTCGCCTCGCTCGAGCCCGTGAGCGCGCTCAACCAGGCCGTTCAGGGCCTACAGAGCGGAGGCGCACCGTCCGCTCCGCTCGTCACGCTGACCAAGGTGAGCGAGCCGCAGCAGTCCGACTGCCAGACGCGGGCGCTGTCCTTCGAGGAGGACGCTCCTGCCGCGCCCTGTCTGCGTCAGCGTGGTCTCAGCTTCGAAGAGGACGCGCCGGCAGCGGGCAACGCTCAGCCGTCCCTCAAGGCTCGCACCGAAGCCGCCGACTCGCTGATCGCTCGCGTCTTCAGCTTCCAGCACACGCAGTGACGCGCTGATGTAGCGCGCCACCGCGGTGCGTCGGGCTCAGAGCGAGCCGAGGAACGCCAGCAGTGCGTTCTTGTCGGCTTCCGACAGAGCCACGAAGGCGTTCTTCACGTTGTCGGCCTCGCCGCCGTGCCAGAGGATGGCTTCGGTCAGCGTGCGCGCGCGGCCGTCGTGGAGGTAACCCTCGCCGCCGGAGACGGCAGCGGTGTGGCCGATGCCCCAGAGCGGCGGCGTGCGCCACTCGGTCGGGAGAGCATCGCCTTCGGGAAGTGTGTCGGCCAGGCCGGGACCCATGTCGTGGAGCAACAGGTCCGTGTAGGGGTGAATCACCTGGCCGCGGAGCTCACCGAAGGGGTGGTACTGGCTGGTGGTGAACGTGGCCGTGTGGCAGCCGGTGCAACCCGTGCTCTCGAACACGGTCTTGCCCGCGATCACTTCGGGGTCGGTCCAGTTCGTCTGCGGGCGGATGCCGAGCAGCGAGATGTAGCGGGTCAAGGCGTCGAGCTCGGCGTCGGCCAGCTCCGCGCCCGAGGTGCCGCAGTTCGTCTGCGACGAGCCGCAATCCGGGTCGGGGTAGATCGAGTTGGTCACGCCCATGTCGGTGCGCAGCGCGCCGGCCGACTGGTACTTGACGCTGGCCTGGCCCGCCTTCCAGCCGAAGCGGCCGAGGCGCTTGCCACCGACGTACGGATCATCGACGACGTGCATGCGACCGGAGATGCCGTCGCCGTTCTTGTCATCGGGATCGCCGAGCGCCGCGATGTCGTACTCGCTGATGGCCTCGAGCAGGCCCATGCCGACGAGCTGGGGCGTGGCGCGCGGCGAGAAGTTGGTGACGCTGGCGCCCTCGAACGCGAAGTTCGGGCTGCGCAGACCGTCGGCCTCGGTCCAGCTCTCGATGCTGACCGAGCCCTCGTTGCCGCCTTCCGGCTGCAGGGCACCGCCCAGGG
>DATLIL010000779.1:0-8579 GCA_035539475.1 Polyangiaceae bacterium | reverse complement strand
ATCCAGCCCGCTCCCCGCGCCACGTCCGACGCCTGATTGCGGATCTCGGTCTCCCAGCGCTCGGAGTCCACGCGCAGCGCGCCGTGGGCCGCCGTCGCGCCGCCGACAGCCACGCGCGCGCAGAGCAGCCGCCCGTCTGCGGCCTCGATCTCGCGGAGCAGCTCCTCGCGCACCAGATCGACGACGTCGTCCGCCGAGGCCGCCAGCGCCGCGTCCACCCGAGCATACGCCCAGCGCACCTCGTCGAGCGCGCGGTGCTCGACCTCCGCGATGCGACCGCCCGGGGCGCTGACGAGCGTTGCCCCCTTGGGCCCCGTCTCGCGCGCGTGCCGGCCCTGCAGGTTGCCGGGGAAGACGATCCACGGCTCGCGTGACACCACCTCGCGCCGGTGCACGTGGCCGAGCGCCCAGTAGTCGTAGCCCTTGTTGGCCAGCGCCTCGACGCGACACGGGGCGTAGCTGTCATGCCCCTCCCGACCGTCGAGCGCCGTGTGCAGCACGCCGATGTTGAGCGCGCCCATGACGGGCGCCGGATAACGAGCGCTGAGGTCCTCGGTGATCTTGGCCTTGGCGAAGCCCTGGCCGTGAAGTGCGACCGCCACGCCGCCGACTTCGAGCTCGAGCGTCGCGGGTCGGCCGTGACCGAGCTCGCGCACGTTGTCCGGTGGACGTAGGTGCTGGGTCAGCCTGCTGGCGGCGTCGTGGTTGCCGCGCAGCCACACCACCTGCACGTCCGCTTCGCGCAGCCGCGTCATCTGCTGGGCGAAGAACAGGCCCGTCGAGTAGTCGTTCCAGTCGCCGTCGTAGAGATCGCCAGCCAGGATCAGGAGCTTGGCGTCCTCGTCGACGCAGAGCTCGACCAGGTGCTCGAACGCGCGCCGGGTGGCGCCACGGATCTGCTCGGCGGGCGCGCCCTCGTAGCGCTCCAGGCCCCGGAGCGGGCTATCGATGTGCAGATCGGCAGCGTGAACGAGCTTCATCCCGAGCCCGCTCACTACCACGACTGGCCGCACGGGATGCGTCGAAGAATGTCAGCGCCTGGTTCAGGCCGCGCGGCGCACGGCGCGGGCCCTGGCGCTCACCGTCTCGACCTTCCCAGCGCGGAGCAGGTTGATCTCGATCGCCTGCTCGTCAGCGAAGACCAGCGTGCGCCCGAGGTCGTCGATGCTGGCGAGCTCGTGGCCGTTGGCACGCAAGAGCAGGTCCTTGGGGCGAATGCCGCCGGTCATGGCGCCACTCCCCTCCTCGACCCCGAGCACGCGCACGGCGCGGCCCTGACCGCTGAGCAGCGCGTCGCGGCGCGCGAGGTCGATACCCGCGGCAGCGATGCCGAGCTTGGGGCGATCGATCTGGCCCTGGCGCATGAGCAGCGCCACCACCCAGCTCGCGGTGTGCGCGGGGACGGCGAAGCCCATGCCACTGGCAAACGGGATGACCGCCGTGTTGATGCCGACCACGGCGCCCTCGGCGTCGAGCAGTGGACCGCCCGAGTTGCCGGGGTTGATCGCCGCGTCGGTCTGCACCAGGCCTTCGTAGGCGCCGCGCCCGCGCGGCCCCGGCAGCGAGCGATCGATGGCGCTGACGATGCCGAGCGTCGCCGAACGATCGAAGCGCAAGGGGTTACCGATGGCGACCACCAGCTGGCCCACGCGCAGGCGCCGGGTTTCGTAGAGCGGCAGGCTGGGCAGGCCCTGCGTCGGCAGGCGTACGACGGCGAGGTCACTGGGGGGATCGCTGCCGATCACCTCCGCGCTGAGCTCGTCGCCGCCGGCCAGGCGCACCTTCACCCGACGCTCGTTACCCACGACGTGCGCATTGGTCACCGCGTAGCCGTCGCTGGCGATGATCACGCCGCTACCCTGCCCGGCGCGGTGCTCGACCGCCACGACGCTCGGCGCCGTGCCGGCCACGAGCTCCTCGAGCTCGCGCGAAAGCGCAGCGAGCTGGGTCATGGCCGCGCCTTGGGGGTGACGGTCAGGCGAGTCTCGTTGCCGCCCCGCAACAAGAGCAGCTCCAGCGGCTGATCGATGCGCTCCTCTTCCAGCGCGCCGAAGAGCTCTTCCAGGCTCGATAGCCTCGCGCCCGCTGCTTGCAGCACGACGTCGCCGAGCTGGAGGCCCGCCTGCTCGGAGGGGCCGCCGGGCTCGAGCCCGAGCACGATCAGCGCAGCGCGCTGACCGGCGCGGTCGGCCACGGTGGCCGGCAGGCGCACCGGTTGAAAGCTGCCGCCGAGGTAGGCCCGACGCACGCGGCCGTGCGCGAGGATCGAGCCCACCGTACGCTCGAGCGTCGCCTGGGTGAGCACCAGCGGCGTCGCGCGCAGGATGCCGCCGATGCCGACACCGACGCCCTGTCCGGCTGCGTCGACGATCAGGCTGCCGGAGAAACCCGTCTCGAGCGGCAGGCTGAGCTCCACGTAGTGCTCGAGCCGCGAGCCGCGCGGCCCGCGCCAGCTACCGGCAAGCGAGCTCACCACACCGAGCGCCGCGCGCGCGCTCCGCCCCGGCCGAGAGACGGACAGCGCCAGTGCGCCACGCCGAAGCTCCCCTTCGGGGCCGAAGCGCGCGGTTTTGCCCACGGACTTTTCCGCACGCAGCACGGCGAGGTCCAGGCCGGGGTCGGCGCCGGCGAGCGCTGCCGCAACGGTCGCCGTGCCGTCGCAGACCTCGATGCCCTCTTCGCGGTCGAGCAGATGGAGCGCGGTGACGATCAGGCCGTCGTCGGAGTACACGGTGCCGCTGCCGGAGCGCCGGCGACCGCCGTCCACGCGCACGACGCTATTTTCGGCCCCTTCCACGGCCGAAGCCAGGGCCTTCGAGAGTTCGCTTGCCGGATTGGTCATACCCCAAACGTAGGGAGGCCCGGCGCAGCCGAACATTGCCCGATCGGTGAGGTTCGCCCTACCCGATCGGCTAGGTGTTGCCTTGCTACTTACGTCTGCCGTCGAAGTGGTAGTCGACGCTGCCCTCGATCTTGTCGTCGCCGACCACGCCTTCGAGCGAGGCCTTCACGTCGAAGATCAAGCGATCGCCCTTGAGATCGGCGCTGCCGCTCTCGACCGTGACGTCGACTTCCTCTGCGCTGAAGCAGTTCTGGCCGCGATCGATGGTCGCGCTCGCGCCCTGAGTGGAGGCATTCAGCGAACAGATCGTGTCGCCGTTGAGGCTGTTGACGATGACCAGCGCGATGCGGCCCGAACCTTTGTCTTCGACGCGGGTGCGCGCCTTGTCGTCCGGCTGCCTGATGTCCGGCCTGCCCTGGATGCGCGTCACTTGCAGGTCACTGCCGACGTATTCACCCGCCCACTTGACGGCCGCGTCGGCGCTGGCGGCGTCCACGGCGCCTGCATCGACGGTCCCGGAGTCGGGGACGTCTTGCTTGGCGACGGCGGCGTCGGGCGCACCGGCGTCGGTCTCCTTGCTCTCCGCGACCTCGCTGACCTCGCCGGCGTCGGTTTCCCTGGCGCGGCGGTCGGGTGTGTAGCCCTGTGACAGACCGTCGTCGAGAATGCCGCCGAGCGGCGTGCTGCTCGGCAGCTCACGCCCGCAGGCAACGATCACGAGCGCTGCCAGGAGTGATTGCCGGAGCTTCATGCCCGGCGAACTTGCCACGCCGCAGGCCGGCCTACAACATCAGCAAGCCCTGGCGCGCCGCGCGAACGACCGCCTCCGTGCGCGTTTCTGCGCCCAGCTTCTCGAGGACGGCATTGACGTGGAACTTGGCCGTGTGGTCGCTGATACCGAGCCGGGCCGCGATCAGCTTGTTGGACAGGCCCTCGGCCATCAACCCGAGCACCTCGGCCTCGCGTGGAGTGAGCTCCACACCGCTCGCGTGCGCCGCCCTGGGCTCGAGCAGCAGCGCCGCCATGCCCTCGTCCAGCACCGTAGCGCCGGCGAGCGCGGCCGAAAGCGCGGCCACGAGCCGATCACCGTCCACGTCACGCCAGAGCACGCCGCGCGCACCGGCGGCCACGAGCGCGGCCACGCGCTCCGGGGTGTCGAGCAAGAGGACGCTCGGCGTGCCGGCCATCACCTCCCCCAAGGCCTCGGTCGAGCGCGTTGCAGGAAACTCCCAGAGCGCCAGGTCGCAGCCGAGGGCAGCCAGGCTCCCGGCGTCGAGATCTTCGCGCTGCGCCACGACTTCGAGGCCCGGCACGGCCGCGACCAGCGCGGTCAGGGCGCCACGTAGCAGCGGACTCTCCGCAGCGACGACGACGCGTTGAGGGACGACGGGAGGACCCAGGAGAGAGAACGTAAGGCCCGGTCAGGGCCTGTCCAGGGCATCCACGACCTGCTGCCGGCCCTGTCCCAGCGGCTCGCCGCCGTACTCCACGACGTCGCCCGGCACGAGGAACGCCGGAGGGTTCCGCCCGAACCCGACGCCCTCGGGCGTACCGGTGCTGATCACGTCACCGGGCAGCAAGGTCATGAACTGGCTCACGTAGCTCACGAGCTGCGGCACCGAAAAGATCATGTCGCGCGTGGCGGCGCTCTGGCGCATCTCGCCGTTGACGGTGAGCCACAACGAAACGTCGCTCGGCTCGACCTCCTCGCTCGTCACCAGCAGCGGCCCCAGCGGCGCAAAGCCGTCGGCGCTCTTGCCCTTCGTCCACTGCCCGCCGCGGTCACGCTGAAAGCCGCGCTCGGTGTAGTCGTTCATCAAGGCGTAGCCGGCGACGTAATCGAGCGCGACCTGTTCGCGCACGTAGAGCGCGCGCCGTCCGATCACCACGGCGAGCTCGACCTCGTAGTCGAGCTTGTCGGAACCGCGCGGTCGGGTCAGGTTGTCGTACGGGCCGGCGAGCGCCGTCGTGGCCTTCATGAACAACAGCGGCTCGCTCGGGATCTCGGCGCCGGTCTCCTGGGCGTGCGCTCGGTAGTTGCGCCCGATGCACACGATCTTGCTCGGCCTGCGGATGGGGGGACCGATGCGCTCGTCAGCGCCGATGCGCGGGCAGCGCGCGCCGTTCTGCCCGTACCACTTCGCGAGCCGCGTCAGGCCGCCGCTGGCGAAGAAGCCTTCGTCGTAGTCCTCGCCGAACCCCGAGACGTCGATCCGTCCCTCGCCGTCGACGTAGAGACCTGGCTTTTCCGCGCCGCTTGGCCCGAAGCGCAAGAGCTTCATGGCCCGGACGATACAGCGCCCCGGGCCAAAGCTGTAGCTCTACCTAATACCCGTTTGGGTGCGCGCGAAACCAGCGCCAGGCGCTGTCGATGGTGGCCTTGATGTCCGTCCGCTTCGCCTTCCAGCCGAGCTCACGCTCGATCTTGCTCGCGTCGGCGTAGAGCGACGGCGGATCACCCGGCCGGCGCGCACCCACCACGACCGGCAGCGGACGATCGAGCACCGCCTGCGCCGCGGCGAAGATCTCCTTGACGCTGTGCCCGCGGCCGATGCCCAGGTTGTAGCAATGAAAGCCCGGCGTCAGCCGCGTCATGACGTGCTCGTGAGCCTCGACCAGGTCCTCGACGTGGACGTAATCGCGAATGCAGGTGCCGTCCGGCGTCGGGTAGTCCTCGCCGAAGATCGTGAGCCGATCGCGCTTGCCGAGTCCGACCTGCAAAATCACAGGGATCAGGTGGGTCTCGGGCTCGTGGTCTTCCCCGATCGAGCCGTCGGCGGCAGAGCCGCAGACGTTGAAGTAGCGCAGCGCAGCGCAGCAGAAATCGGGGCTCGTCGCCGCGTAGTCGATCATCGAGCGCTCGGAAAAGAGCTTCGACCAGCCATAAGGGTTGATCGGGTTCTGCGGCGTGTCCTCGCGGATCGGCATCTCGGCCGGCTCGCCGTAGGTGGCGGCGGTGGAGCTGAAGACGAAGCGCTTCACGCCGGCGGCGTGGACGGCCTTGAGCAGCGACACGGTGCCGCCCGTGTTGTTGTCGTAGTAGAGCAGCGGCTGCTCCACCGACTCACCGACCATGGAGACGGCGGCGAAGTGCATCACGCACTCGATGCCGTGCTGCTTCAGCGCACTCGTCACCGCGTCGGTGTCACGCACGTCGAGCTGATGAAAGGGGATGGCGGCGGGGACCGCTTCGCGATGACCGCGGCTCAGGTTGTCGAGCGCCACCACCGTGTGCCCGCTGGCGGCGAGGAGCTTGACCGCGTGTGAACCGATGTAGCCGGCTGCGCCCGTGACCAGAACTTTCATGTTTTCACCGTACTAAGCATGCGCTGGGGGAGGAGGAAGAGCGCGATATACCCCAGCGGCGAGGCACAGCGTCAGGAATGATCGGCAGCGCCAGCTGTCATTACTGCGAGCACGCTGTTGAGATCCGACGAAAGCTCTGCGCAAAGTTCCCGAATCGTGCCGGAGGCTCCCGCGATCACCATGCGCTCCAGGTGAAGAAACGGGCGATCCAGGCCGAAGCGGTGCCAGAAGAAGGAATTCGAGTTGACGTCGCCGTGGCGGGTGTCGCCCAGCAGTGGGTGACCGAGCCCGGAAAGGTGGCGTTCCACCTGCTGCGGTCGCTCCTGCTCGAGCTCGAGCGCCAGCAGCGAATGGCCCGCGATCACGCGCTGGCGTTCGTAGCGGGTGCGGGCCGGCAGCTTGCGCGCGCCTTCGCGCAGCAATCGCTGGACCGTGCCTGCCTTGCGGGTCCGACCCTTGACCAGCGCCAGGTAGCGCCGCCCGGAGAGCGCCAGCGCCTTGGTAAGCCCGGTCACGTGGCTCTGCTGCCGCGCGAACACGCACACACCGCTGGCGCCGGTCTCGAGGCGCTGAACGATCGCGGCGTGATCGGCACCGGGTAACTGCCGCACGCGCGCCAGCAGCGAGGCCATGGTCTCGTGCGGCAGCTTGTCGACCACGATCATCTCCTCGTCTTCGAAGATCACCCGGGGCGTGGGAACCGGCGCTGGCGCGAGCTCGGCCAGCACCTCCACCGCGTCGGAGAGCGGGATCATGTCGAGCGGTGTGAAGCTCTCTGCCAGCAGACCCAGGCGGGCGAAGTCGGAGGCGTCGCGCGCGAGGGAGCGCGGCGCGCACGAGACGTAGACGAGACAGCCGGGTCCGAGCCTCGCGATGCGCTCGCGCAGCCGCGACTCGAGGCCGCGACGGGCCGGGTTCACCAGCACCGCGTCGAAACGCTGGCCGGCGGAGAGCAGCTGTTCGCAGAAGCTGCTGGCGTCGCTCGCGATGGCCTCGAGCTCGAGCCCCTGCTCGGCCGCCGCTTGCAGCGCCCGCTTCGTGGCCGGCGCGAAGGCCTCGACCAGGGTCACCTTGGCACCACGTGCCGCCAGCCTGAGAGCGAGCAGACCGGAGCCGCCGTGAAGCTCCAGGATGCGACGTCCGGCGAGCCCCTTCAGCCGTCGTTCGAGCGCGCTCTCGATCGCGGCGTGCAGGCGCGCCGCCTGACCGGCGTGGGCCTGGCTGAAGGCTCCATGGGCAGCCAGCCCCCACGGCGCAGCCAGATCGAGGTGGTGCCGCAGCGCCTCCGGGCCGTTCACGACTCGCGGCTCGGCGCCGAGGAGCTGCGGCGACTCCGGATCGCGGGCGCTCAGCGCGACGCTGGCGACCGCGGGCACGCGCTCGCGGATCAGCCGCGCAAGGTCCACGAGCACGCCCTCGTCGACGTCGTCGCGCGCGATCAGCGTGAGCAAGACGCCGTCGTCGGCCTCGCGCAGATCGACCGCGGTGACCCCGGCCGGCAACAGCGGGCGAATGGCCAGAGCCACCTCGCGCAGGCGTGGGCGCAACACGATGCACTCGGGCACGTCGACGAGCTCGTGACTGCCCCGAGCGTAGAGGCCCAGCTTGCCGTCCTTGGCCACGAGCTTGGCGCGCACGCGGTATCCGACCGCTGGCTCCGCCGGAATGATTTCGGCAAGCCTCGCCGTCCCGAGCAGCGTGTAGGGCGCGATCGCCTGCGCCACGAGGCCCCGCTTGTACGCCAGCTGCTGGTCCGGCTCCTGCTCGATCAGCGGGCAACCCGGACACGCCTCGGCGTGTGGACAGTGGTAGGCGGGCATCGGTTGTGCCAGCCGGCAGTTGGCACACCCCGGACGAGTGCGCCAGGCATGGCCCACGGCCACTCGCTATTTTGAGCCACTTTTCGCTTGCCAGGGCCTGGCACGAGAGCTGCTCTATCCCTGCGGCAGCCCACGGAGGTCCTTCCCAGATGTCCACTCGTTCCCTCGCTTACGCGGCCCCCTTTGCCCTCGTCGCCGCGCTCTTTTCCCTCCACGCCCAGGCGCAGAGCACCTGCGAGTCCTCCGCCGATTGCCCCAACGGCTACGACTGCCAGATCACCGGCGGCTCGACCTGCACCCAGCCCGCCTGCGAGCAGGGCCAGGAATGCCCGCCCGCAACCTGCGAGAGCGAGACGTTCAGCAGCTGCGTCGCGGTGCCCGACGCCTGTACGACCAACACCGACTGCTCGCCGGGCATGGTCTGTTACCGGTACACCTACGAGGAGTGTAGCGGCGAAGCTTCCGCCTGCGCACCGGGTCAAGACTGTCCGCCCCCGCCGCCGCCCGAGTGCACCACGCACGACGACAGCGTGTGCATCCCGAACTACGTGCTGCCCTGTCAGACCGCTGCCGACTGCGGCGCTGGCTTCGACTGCAAGCCGGAGCAGATC
>DATLIL010000778.1:0-5462 GCA_035539475.1 Polyangiaceae bacterium | reverse complement strand
ACCGTGATGATCGCCAGCAAGAGCTGACCAAGGCTCTGCACCAGCGCGGGATGCCCCTCGAACAGCGTCTCCTCGGCGGGTTCGATCTGCTGCGCTTGCATGACCAAATTTGGTAGCACAGCTAACGTTTGAGGAGACGGGCGATGCGATTTCGGCCGATCGCCAGCAGCCGCGCCGCCTCTGTCTTGTTGCCGCCGGCGTTTTCGATGGCGGCCTCGACGTAGCGCCGCGCGGCCTCGTCGAGCGTGAGCCCGAACGGCAAATGGACGCCGGCGCGCGGCTCGAGCGTCGCCGCGGCCGCGCCTCCGCGCCACGAAGTCGGCACGAGCTCGCCGCGGATCACGCCGTCCGGGGACAGCGCGATCGCGCTCTCCACGAAGTGCTCGAGCTCACGCACGTTGCCAGGCCAGGAGTGGGCGTGCAACGCGTGCAGCACGTCCGGCTCGAAGCTCGGCTGCGGGCGGCGGTAGCGCCGGGCGTAGAGCTCGGCGAAGTGCCGTGCCAGGATCTCGATCTCGTCGGCGCCGCGCTCACGCAGCGCCGGTACGGCGAGCTCGACCACCTTCAAGCGGTAGTATAGGTCCTGACGGTAGCGTCCCTCGCTCACCGCCCGGCCGAGGTTACGGTGCGTGGCGGCGATGATGCGCACGTCGACCTCGAGCGTCTCGCGGCCGCCCACACGCTCGAAGCGGCGCTCTTGCAAGAAGCGCAGGAGCTTGCCCTGGGCTTCGAGCGGCAGCTCGCCGACCTCGTCCATGAACAGCGTGCCGCCTCGCGCCAGCTCGACCTTGCCGAGCACGCGGCGTTCGGCCCCCGTGAAGGCGCCGCGCTCGTGGCCGAACAGCTCGCTGTCGACCAGCTGGGCGGGCAGCGTGGTGCAGTCGAGCGTGACGAAGGGGCCGGCCTGGCGCTCGGAGTTGTCGTGGACGGCGCGCGCCAGCAGGCCCTTGCCCGTACCGGTCTCACCGCTCAGCAGCACGCTGGCGTCGGTCTGCGCGGCGAGCGAGATGCGACGGTAGACCTCGGCCATGGCGGGGCTGCGGCCGACCACGCCGTTGAACGGCCCGCGTAGCGTGAGCCCGGGCCCGGAGGCGTCGGCGGCTCGCAGCGTGGTCATGCTCAGCGCCAGCGCGAGCTGCGCGGCCAGCGCAGTCAGGTAGCGCTCGTCCTCGGCGTCGAAGGGGCCGGCCTCGCGGTTCAGCACCTGGAGCACGCCACGCACCGGCGCTTCAGCGCGCTCGCGGATCGGCACGGCCAGGATGCTGCGCGTGACGTAGCCCGTTGCGCGATCCGCGCTGGGGTCGAAGCGCTGGTCACCGGCCACGTCGTCCACCCTGAGCGCCTCGCCGGACTCTGCGACGTGACCCGCGATGCCGCGGCCGATGGCCTGGCGCAGCTCCCCGCGCTCGAGAGCGAGCGCCAGGCGCGCGACGAGCTCGCCACGCTCGGCGTCGACCAGCCAGACGGTGGCGCGATCGGCGCGCAGCGCCTGGGCGATGCGCTGGCAGGCGGTCTCGAGCAGGCCATCGAGCTCGACCCGGCGAGCGAGAGCGCTCGACAGGTCTACCAGAAGCGACAGCCGGGACATGGTCAGGCCGCCCCAGCCTCGCACGATGTTCTCACCTACCTCAAGCACGGAGCGGGCGCCTCAGGCGGCTTGCGCCACGCCGCCTCCGGACAGGTCGATCACCATGCCTTCACGCGCAGCGAGCGTATCGGCAAAGCTCCGGCGAGCGCGCTCCTCGATGGCGAAGACGGCGTCGTCCGCGCGGCGCGGATCGTGATGAAACAGCGCCAGCCGCTTGACGCCAGCGGCTCGCGCCAGCGCCACGCCCGCGTCGAACGTGGAGTGGCCCCAGCCCACCTTCGTCGGATACTCCTCCGGCGTGTACTGCGCGTCGTAGATCAAGACATCGGCGCCCTGCGCCAGGTCGCGCAGAGTCGCATCGACATGATCGTGGTGCTCCGTGTCGGTGGCGTAGACCAAAGTCCGACCGCCGTACTCGATGCGGTAACCGAGCACGCCGCCCGGATGGTTGAGTCGCGCGGCGGTGATGGAGACGTCGCCGCGCAGGACGCGCGAGCCTTGGCGAAGCTCCGAGAGCTCCACGCGGGCACCGACGTCGGCGAACTCGACCGGGAAGCCCGGCGCGCTCATCTGCCGCCGCAAGGCGCCGCCGAGGCCAGCTTCGCCCCAGTCCGGGCCGTGCAGCACGAGCTCGGTTCCAGGCACGTAGAGCGGGACGAAGAAGGGCAAACCTTGAATGTGGTCCCAGTGCAGATGGCTGAGCAAGAGCTCGGCGCGGCGTTCACCGCGACGCATGAGCTCGTCGCCCAGGCCACGCAGGCCGGTGCCGGCGTCGAGCACGAACAGCTGTTCGCCGCAGCGCACCTCGACACAGCTGGTGTTGCCGCCGACGCCGGCGGTGGCCGGACCCGGCGCGGCGATGCTGCCGCGCACGCCCCAAAAACGGATCTGGAAGTGGTTCATGTGACGCCCTACTTCAAGGCGCGTGCCAGCACGGATCCGGGCCTATTTCATGAGTCCTGCACGGCCGGCCGCTCCGAAGTGGAGCGACTGGTCCGGAATGGAGCGTCTGGCTCGATCGGCGTATCTGTCACGAACGCTCCCACTGCTGGCCATTCACTTCGGCCCAACCAAAGGAGCGTGTGTCGATGAGATCAACGATCGTAGGTGCAATCGTTCTGGCCAGCCTGTCCCTGCTCTGCGCGTGTAGCGGCGCTGACGACGGCAGTGATTTCGACGAACAGGCCGGCCTCGGCGAAATCGCGCAGGCGCAGGCGCGCAGTCCGACCCAGGGCGGAGCGTGCACGATCGAGACGTGTGCCGGCACCAAGGATCCCTTCGGCACTTACAACTGCGACAAGAACGGGAAATGCGCGTGTGTGCGCGGCGGCACGAGCGGCAGCTGCGACAGTGAAGGCAAGAACTGCAAGGAGAAGTGCGAAACCACCACCAGCCGACCCCCGCCGGTGTTCGAGGTGGACCCGTCACCCGGCGAGGTCTGGGCCGGCGAAGAGGTCAACCACGTCGAGCTCAACGACATCGAGACGAGCGAGGTCGCGCCCTAAACCTTGAAATGCTGCTCGAGCGCGTCCAGCACTCCGGCCACGGTGTACGTCGTGGCCGTGACGTCGACGCGCAGGCCGCGCTCGAGCGCTGTCTTGGTCGTGATGGGTCCGATGCTGGCGACGGTCACCTTCTTCAACACGTCGGCCGCCCCAGCGCCGAGCGCGTCGCACAGGTTCTCGACTGTGGAGCTCGAGGTGAACAGCGCGACGTCGACTTCGCCGGCTTCGACCAGTGCACGCAGCCGCCCGCTGGCAGCCTCCGGCGAGGGCACAGTTTGATAAGCAGCTACGACGTCGACCTCGCTGCCGGCCTGGCGCAGCGCGTCCGGCAGAGCCTCACGCGCCTTGAGCGCGCGCAAGACGAGCACTCGGCGGGCGCCGCGCTCGATCACGGCTCGTGCGAGCTCCTCGCCCACGTACTCGTTGGCGACCAGATCGGCCTTGATGCCGTGATGAACGAGCGCCTCGGCCGTCTTGGGACCGATCGCGCCGATCAACGCCTTGCCGAAGGCGCGCGCGTCGCGCCCCAGCCGCGCCAGGCCGGCGAAGGCTCGCTCGACACCGTTGGCGCTGGTGAAGAGCACCCAGTCGTAGTCTGCGAGCGCCCCGAGCGCTGCCTCGAAGCGCGCGACGTCCGGGGGATCGTCGATGGCGATGGCCGGTGCGATCACGGGTTCGGCGCCACGCTCGCGCACGGCCTGAGCGGTAGCGCGGCTCTGCTCGAGCGCGCGCGGCAACAGCATGCGCTTACCGAACAGCGGGCGTACGTCGTACCAGCGGAGCTCCTCGCGCAGGCGCACGACGTCGCCAACCACGATGATGGCCGGGTTGGTCAGCTGCTCGGCGCGTACGCGCTCGGCGAGCGTGGCCAGCGTGGCCGTGACGACGCGTTGCGCGGGACGGGCGCCCCACTGAATCACGGCGGCCGGCGTCTCGGGGTCGCGGCCACCTTCGATGATGGCGCGCGTGATCGGCTCGAGACGCCACATGCCCATCAGGATGCAGATGGTGTCCGTCGCCGTCGCGAGCTTGCGCCAGGCTTCTGGCGACCACTCCTTACCCACGCGATCGCTGCCGGTGATGAACGTGACACTGGACGAGAGCTCGCGGTGCGTGAGCGAAATACCGGCGTAGGCCGTGGCGGCCACTGGCGACGACACGCCGGGTACGATTTCGAACTCGATGCCCGCGCGAGCCAGCGCCAATGCTTCTTCGCTGCCACGAGCGAACATCAGCGGGTCGCCGCCCTTCAGGCGCACTACCCGTTTGCCCTGGCGCGCGAGCTCGATCAGCTGGCTGTTGATCTCTTCTTGCTTGGAGCTCGGTTCGCCGAAGCGCTTGCCGACGTTGCGACGCTCGGCCTGCGCGCAGACGTCGAGCAGCGCCGGATGCGCCAGCGCGTCGTGGAGCACGACGTCGGCCTGCGACAGGAGCTCGAGCCCTCGCACCGTGATGAGGCCCGGCTCGCCGGGGCCAGCGCCAATCAGCCAGACCTTGCCAGCGGTCATTTCCGCCAGAGCCTACTTCGCGCCGGCCCTCTCCTCGACCCGAACTCCTCGGATCTGGGTCCGAATCATAGGCCAAGTCGCTTAGTTAGAAGTCCTGCTTGACTGTAAGGCTACAATATAGACAATTATCTCACCCTGTGCGCGCATGTAAGGTCCGTGCCGCGAGGGTAGGAGCTGCATGATGACGTTGCGCGAGGTCGCCCCGGACTCGGTCTTCCCGCCGAGCAGCAGTGCTCCCGTATCGTCCGGTGACCGTTGGTACGTCACGAACGGTGTCGTTGCTATCGGACCCATCAGCTTCGAGGTTCTGCGCCGTGGTGCTCGCGCGGGCCGCATCCCGCAAGGCTCGTTCGTCCGGCACGAGGCCTGGAGCGTGTGGCGCCGCCTGGACGAGATCGACGCCCTCGAGACCTCGGGGCGCTTCCAGACGATTCAATCGCTGGCCTCGTACACCCTGCAGCTCGACGCCCGCGCCTCGAGCCCGATGAGCGAGCCGCCGCCTCCGCCGACGGAGCGCCAGATGCCGAGCATCCCGCCGCATGATGAGCCTCCGCGCTCCGCCTTCAGACCGACCATCGTCGATCCCGTCGGCGTTCTCTCGCACGCTGCCGACTTCAGCGATGCGCTGCTGCTGGCGATTTCGACAGCGGTCGCCGCGGGCGCTGCCGACGTCGGCCTCGTGCACCGCGTACGTCACGACCTGCACTCGGTCGTGACCATCGGTGGTCACGGCCCCAAGACCGAGCTCTTGCTCGGCGAGCGCCTGCTGCCCGATGACCCGACGCTGAACGCCGCGCGTGCCGGCCAGAGCGTGATCGGCGAGCCGCTGTTCGGCGAGATCAGCCGTTACATCGTCGGCCG
>DATLIL010000777.1:0-4299 GCA_035539475.1 Polyangiaceae bacterium | reverse complement strand
AGGTTAGGGGCCCCGGGATAGATCGCCGAATTGACGTCGTTGCAGTCCAGTGAGTCGTTCGCGGTGGAGGCGCCCGTGTTGCAGTTGGAGTCGGCGTCGATCTCTTCTCGCAGAACGCTGGTGCCGTGCTTGTCGCCGTCCATGTCGTCGTAGCAGGTCAGGTTCCCATCGCAGTCGCTGTCGACGCCGTACGTCAGGTTCGAGGCCCCGGGATAGATCGACGAATTGGCGTCGTCGCAGTCATTCACGGCTGAATCGTAGCCGTCGCCGTCCGAGTCAGCGGCATGAGCCCACTGCGACCAGCAAATCAACGAAGCGACCACCCAGCCACGCGATTTCACGGCGTCATGCTCTCACGCTTCGGTGCCGTCCGCAATTCGCGCCGCTTGCCAAGCCAAACGGCGACTTGCTAGTGCGCTTCTCGGAGCGAGAATGCTGGCCGTCCGGATCGCTTGCAGTTAGGCGTCGAGCACCGCTGGGAAGCCCCACGCCGCGAACAGTTCCGGTAGCACGAACGTCGTGAGCTCGACGACGCGACCGTCGGTGTCGAGCGACAGGACGGTGAGGCAGACGGCGTGGTAGCGACCGTCGGGGCCGCGGACGTACGCGAGTCCACCGGGCTCGCCGTTCATCGGCGCGGGCACGATCCGGTAGCGCCCGGGGCGCGGCTCGCCGTCCCACGTGCCCGATGAGCGCATCGTGGCCACGACCGCTTCCTTGCCATCGAGCCAGTACTCCCACGGCGGCATGTTCATCACCGCGTCGGTCGCGAGCAGCTCGACGAAGTCGTCGAAGTTACCGCTCTCCCAGGCGTGCACGAACCGATCGACGACCTCGGCTTGGCGCGACGCGAGTGCGGGTGACTCCTCGCGTGGACGCGCGATCGAGGCACGCGCTCGCTGCAGAGCGCTGTTGATCGCGGCCTCGGTGGTCTCGAGAATGGCGGCGACCTCGGCGACGCTCCAGTCGAGGACGTCGTGAAGGATCAGCGCGGCGCGCTGGCGCGGCGGAAGCACCTGCACGACCCGGACGAACGCGAGCCGCATGCCCTCACGCAGCCGCGCGACCTGTTCGGGCCCTGGCACCGCCGGGAGCAGCGCATCGGGGTACGGCTCGAGCCACAGGATGTCGGAGCGCGGCGCGGTCGTGGGGGGACCCGCCGCGACCGCCGGGCCGATGTCCTGCGGCATCACGCGACGCGAGCGCGCCTTGAGCAAGTCGAGGCAGGTATTGGTGACGATCCGGTACATCCACGCGCGGAAGCTCGCGCGCGGCTCGTAAGTCGCGAGCGCGCGCCACGCCTTGAGTCGTGACTCCTGGAGCGCGTCGTCGGCGTCGTGGAACCCGCCGAGCATGCGGTAGGCGTACGCATGCAGCTCGCGACCGAGCGGCTCGAGCAGCGCCCGAAAGGCTTGTTCGTCACCGCCGCGGGCGGCTTCCACCAGGGGCTCGAAATTTTCGCTCATGGACCGATGAGTAGGGCGCCCGGCCGTCGTTTCACCACCAGACCACACCCCGAAAGGCCCGTACAGATGAGCAAAGTGTTTTTCGTCGTCAGCGTCTCCCTCGACGGTTATCTCGTCCCTCCCGGCATGGACCTGGAGCACGCCGCCGACCCGACCCACGAGGACTGGGGGGCGCAGTGGGGCAAGCTTCACAGCTGGATCCTGGCGACGCGATTCTTCCGGGAGACGCTGAAGCTCGGCGAGGGCGGCGAGACCGGCATCGACCATCAGATCGCCGAGGGCACGTTCCAGCGCACCGGTGTCAGCATCATGGGTAAGCGCATGTTCGACCTCGGCGAACGCATGTGGCCCGAGGAGGCGCCGTTCCACACGCCCGTGTTCGTGCTGACCTCGCAGGTGCGCGAGCCGTGGGTGCGGCCCGGCGGCACGACGTTCCACTTCGTCAACGACGGCATCGAGAGCGCGCTTCGGCAGGCGCGCGCGGTGGCGGGCGAACGCGACATCCGCATCGCCGGCGGCGCCGACGTCATCCAGCAGTACCTGCGCGCAGGGCTCGTCGACGAATTTGCGCTCGCGACCTCGCCGGTGATGTTCGGCGGTGGGTCGCGACTATTCGCGGGCATCGGCCGCGACGCCGGCGTCGAGCTCGTCGAGACCATCGCGTCGCCGCGTGTGACCCACGTGCGCTACGCCGTGCGCAAGCCGTAGCCGCGGCCTCGAAGTCAGTCCTCGAACACGCTCGTCGGAGTGGCTCAGCCACCGTGGTGCTTGCAGCACCGCAATCCCAGGCGGTAACTTGGATCGGATGTCGCGTGGGAACCGGCTGCCGCTGCTGATTGATTTGCCCGAGCCTTGCTCGGTGGGCTGGGAGAGCATGGACGGCGACGAGCGGGTCCGCTTCTGCAAGCAGTGCAGCAAACACGTGCACGATCTGTCGGCGCTGACGCTGGAAGAGATCGAGGCGTTGAGCGAGGGCGAGACCGTTTGTGTGTCGTTCGAGTTCGAGGCGGACGGACGGATCCGCACGGCGGAAGACCGACAGCGACGCCGGCGGCCACTCGGAATGGGGGTGAGCGCGCTGTCGCTGGTCGCCCTGACGGGAGCGCTGGCAGCGTGCGACGCGGCTGACACCTCACAGCGACCGGAAGCTCTACCGAGCATTGCGGTTTCGGCTGCTGCAGCGAGTGCGACGACTGCGGCGCCGGCGGCGAGTGAAGCGTGCGACGTGAGCGTCCCCGAGGCGCTTCCAGTGGCCGCTGAGCCGGTTCGCCGTGACAGACCGACGAGAACCGCCGGGAAGATGATCATGAGGCCCAGGCCTACCGAGAAGAAGGGGGCCGAGCCGGCGCAGTGCTCGCCGCCCTACTATTTGGACACGAATGGGCTGAAGAAATACAAGCGCGAGTGCCTGTGATCTGCAGCGGCCCGCGCGCTTCTTGCTACCCGTCGCGGCGAGTTCGTGGCTCCTTTCTGGCCGATGACCCTGGACCCGGACGATATTGTCGACTGTCTGCGCGTGCTCGAGACCCTGGTCGAGGACCGGGCGCGGCTCGCGGAGGTCGAGCGCGACACCCGGAGCCGCCTGTTGGTCGCTGCCGGGCGGCTCTCACGACCGGAGCGCGCCGAGCGGCAGGCCCTGGCGCGGGCGCTGCGCCGAAAGGAACAGGCGCAGGCTCGCGTCGACGATAGAGCGCTGCTAGCCAGGGCCGGGATCCGCCAGAAGCGTCTTGAACCCGTCTTCGTCACGCCGGGCCAGCTCGAGTTGGGCGAGACCCGCGAGCTCGGCGGGGACGCGGAGCCGGTCGAGGTCAAGCAAGAGCGCGCCTGCTACGTGTGCAAGGACCGCTACACGAGGCTCCACTTCTTCTACGATCAGATGTGCGAGCCTTGCGGCGACTACAACTATGCCAAGCGCTCTCAGAGCGCGGCGCTCTCCGGCCGCGTCGCGCTGATCACCGGCGCTCGTGTCAAAATCGGCTACCAGGCCGCGATCCTGCTGCTCAGAGCCGGCGCGCGCGTGGTGGTGACGACCCGCTTTCCGCGAGATGCTGCGCTGCGCTTCTCGCGTGAAGCGGATCATGCGGCTTTCTGCGGCAGGCTCTCGATCTACGGTCTCGACCTGCGTCATACGCCGAGCGTGGAGGCGTTCGCGAAGCACTTGAATCAGCACGAGGACAGGCTCGATTTCGTGCTGCACAACGCTTGCCAGACGGTGCGCCGGCCGAGCGGGTTCTACAGGCACCTGATGGACGCGGAGCTCGCGCCCTTCGCCTCACTGCCGGCCGACGCGCGCGCCTTGCTCGGTGACTACGAGGCCATGCGCGCGAAGAGCCTGCACACGCTCGAGAGCAACGGCGAGGTTCGGCGTGCCGGTGGGCAACCGCTCGGAATGCTGGCCGCCCCGTCCCTCTCGCAAGTGTCGTTGTCTCCTGATGATGAGGCGAGCGGGCAGGGTCTGTTTCCCGTCGGGCAACTCGACGCGGATCTGCAGCAGGTCGACCTGCGCGACGTGAACAGCTGGCGCCTGGCGCTCGACCAGGTCGGCACCGTCGAGCTCCTCGAGGTGCAGCTCGTCAATGCGATCGCCCCTTTCGTACTGAACGCGCGGCTCAAGCCGCTCTTGCTACGGCAGCGGACGTTCGACAAACACATCGTCAACGTGTCGGCCATGGAGGGGCAGTTTTATCGCCGCTTCAAGACGGACAAGCACCCGCACACCAACATGGCCAAGGCAGCGCTCAACATGATGACGCGCACTTCGGCGGCGGACTTCGTCAAGGACGGGATCCATATGAACAGCGTGGACACCGGCTGGGTGACGGATGAGGATCCG
>DATLIL010000776.1:0-5959 GCA_035539475.1 Polyangiaceae bacterium | reverse complement strand
CGCAGCCGCCTGGCATAGTCGAAGGTGTCGGCGGCCGTCTGGATCCGGATCGTGAAGAACGTCCGCGGCTCGGCCATATCGACCAGGAACCACATTCCCGGGATCTGGCTGGCGCCGCTCGCCCAAGAGCTCTCGGGGTCGCTGTCCAGAGCGTTGCCAGGAACCGTCTCGATGTACGTGTCGGAGGCGCTGGCGGTCCACCCGGTGCTGTCGATCAGCACGCCTGTCGGGGCCTGGGGCTCGCATTCATTGTCCGTGCACGTCCCGCTCTCACAGTCGTCGCCTGTCAGGCAGGCGGCTCCGAGTGGGCACGCGAGCTCGCAATCGCCGCCGCAGTCCACGGACGGCTCGTTCCCATTCTTCACACCGTCACTGCAACTGGGGACGCCGCACATTCCGGTCGTGACGTCGCAGACCTGGCTCAGGCAATCGCCGGCCTGCGCGCAGGCCTTGCCCATGACACAGCCCGGACACGTTGCGCCGCCACAGTCGGTATCCGACTCGTCGCCGTTTCGGATGCCGTCGCTGCACGTGGGCGCCTGGCAGATGCCGTTCCAGCACTGCGCGAGCTCGCAGTCAGCGTTGCTGCTGCAATGGCTGCCGAGCGCGCAGCGGGCGCAGCCGCTGTTACCGCCACAGTCGACATCGCTTTCGCCCTGGTTCGCCACGCCGTCCTGGCAGCTCGGCGTCGCGCCCGCGTCGTTCGCTTCGACGGTTGGTTCGACGGTTGGCTCGTCGCAGCCCTCGGCGCAGGGCATCGCCTCCGTGAATTCACGTCCGCATCCGACCAGCATTGCGAGGACCACGGCGACGCAGAGAGGGAGTTTCATGGCAGCACCAGACGCACAATCGAGAGAACGATTGCGACGGCGTAGGTACTGGTGTCCTCGAATTCACCGGTCCAGCAGTGATTCGTTGCAACTTTTGTCGAGCAACTCCAGCGTAGTGCACCGCTGGATCCCGTGTAAACCGCGTGTTGACGTGCTCAGTTGGTTTACACGGGACCGCGGCAGTGTTCGCCGATCATCGCAGATCAGTCGACCGTTGCTCTGACCTTGATATCCATCTCGAATTCACCAGAGTCCGAGCCGTCGTGCTTCTTCACCTTGCAAACCAGCTTGTGATCGCCGGGCGGAGTCTCCGCGGGGATCATGACCGAAACCGAGAGCTCGGCGGTCACGAGCAGAGCGGCGTTGTCGGAGTCGTCGAGATGGAACTCGAAGTAGACCGCGTCGTCCGCGTGCTCCGGCGGTGGCTCTTGCTCGGGAGGCACCGGCGTGCCGTTCTCTACGTTTATCGTCACTGGAACGGGGGTCCCGGCTTGGATGTTGTCGACATCGGCAGTGGTTTCGAATTCGACGGCCACGTCGTCGACGTTGACCGTGTTGTCGTGAACGTCGGCCGTGCAGCCGATGGTGGTGGCACCAAATGCCACGGCCACAGCAAGAACCGCGCACTGAATCATCGATCGCATCATGCATTCTCCTCGGCAAGCGAGTTGCGGATGACAGCAACTCGGAGTTGTTAGTCGCCTTACAACTCTCGTGCCGAACGCCGCACAGTTCCAAAGTGGGCGAGGCGCAGCGCCACGCTGCGACAGCGTGTTCAGAATGAGATCGTCGCCGAGATCGACTGGGTCAGCGCCAGCTTTCCGCTTTCCAGAACTCGACCATCTTCGCGACGAGGGCAGCGTCGGGCGCGCCCACGGCCTTCAGCGTCGGGCTCACGCGTTCGGTCAGCTGCGTCTCGTAGAAGACGCCAGGCCCCGTCTTCGGCCGCTCGTACTTCGAGCGGAAGAAGTCGAGCAGCTTGATCGTGGGATTGACGGCGGGGTCGGGGTTGCTCGCCGCGAGTCGTTCCAGCCACTGCTCTGGCGAGACCGGCTCGAACGTGAGCCCGGCGCCGCGCAGCATGGGCAGCAGGTCCCGGCTCCAGTTGAACGACCTGGGATTGACCACGTGATACACGCCGTGGTGTTCCGGGGAGTGGCAGAGCTCGACGATCGACTGAGCCACGACGTCGATGGGGAGCCAGGTGAGCGTGTCGTCGAGCGCTGGGAGCGCGCCGATGGTCGTCGCCGAGCGGATCATCAGCGGGATCGCCTCGGTGGCGTTCCACTCGCCGCGCCGCGTGTCGCCCGTGATCTGACCCACGCGCAGCACACGAGCGTCGAGGCCCGCCTCGCTCGCGCGCTGGCAGAGTCGCTCGGCGACGAGCTTCGAGCGCGCGTAGCCCATCTCTTGCGCGTCCGTGAGCTTTTGCAGGTGCGACTCCGTCACGGTGCTGCCCGACCTCACCGCCGCCGACACCGACGAGACGAAGAAGAAGCGCGCGTTCGACGACAGGCTGTAGTCGATCAGGTTCCGTGCGCCCTGGATCTGGTTCTCGAACGAGGCGACGCCCATGTTGAAGTTCACGCTCCAGGCGTTGTGGAGCACGAGGTTCACGCGCTCGGCGAGCTCGGCTTTCAAACCGAGGTCGGGTCGCGTCAGGTCGGCGCTGAAGGACTCGACGCGGTCGAGGTTCGCCTCGAGCCCCCTCGAGCGCAGTGACTCGATGGTCCTTTCGTGCGGGTTCGAGCCGCGATTCAAGCAGTAGACCTTCTCGATGCTCGGGACGCGCAGCAGCGCCGCCAGCAGGTGCGCGCCGAGTGAGCCCGTGACGCCGGTGAGCAGCACGACCCGCGGCGCGCCCGGGTCCTTGGCGGTTCGCGGCGTGAAGGTCGCGTACTTGTCGATCAGCGCCTGCATCTCCTCCGTCTCGGAGCGCTTGCTGTAGGTCTCGCCCGAGCGCAGCGCCGACAGGTAGGACGCCAGCGCCTTCAGGTTCGGGTACTCGAAGCAGACGTTGCCCGGCACCTCGGAGGCCCTGCCGCCGAGATCGAGGCTGCGCAGGATGCGCGAAAACATGCGGTAGGCGCCGAGCGAATCGAGACCGAGCGCGAAGAAGTCGGTGTCCGGCGTCACGCGCGCGGCGCCTTCGGGCCCGACCTTGAGGATGTCGAGCAAGAGCGCCTGGAGCCAGCTCAGCATTCCCTCGAAGTCGAGCTGCAGATCCCCGCCCGCGGCTGCCTCGGCGTCCTCGTACACGGACTGGATCAGGGCCTCGAACTTCTTGTAGAAGGCCGAGCGGATCACCGTGCCCTTGTCCGTCTTCGGACAGTCGTTGATCGCGTCCGCCTTGAGCACTCGAATGTGCTCCCGGGCGATCTTTGCGTAGCTCTCGGCCTGGGCGTTGGCGGCGTCGATCGTCGGCTGCACCATCGCGATGTATTCGTCCTCCGACATCGAGTCGTAGCCCTTGGCGGGAACGATGATGAGGCCGGCCGCGACCTGCCCGGCGCCGAACACGACCGCTTCGGCCACGCGCTCGTCCGACTGCACGGTGTGCTCGAACTGGACGGGGTTGATCTTCTCGCCGTTGACCAGCGCGAGCCAGTCGTCGAGCCTGCCGACGTACTTGAAGCGGTCGCTCTTTTCGGGGTGACGAACGAAGAGATCGCGCGTGGCGTAGCTGCCGTCGGGCTGGTTGGACGTCACCTTGCTCTTCCAGCCGTCGGCGATCACCACCTCGTAGGCATCGCCGTGCTGCACCCAGCGCAGATACGGCAGCAGGGCCGGCGGCGGCCTGAGCCAGTTCCACTCCCTGTCGCCCGGCTCGCGGAAGCTCGTCATCAGCTGGCCCACCTCCGTGGCGCCGTAGTGGGCGACGAGATTCACGCCGGAGTCGACCAGCAGATCGCCGAGATCGTCGGGGCAGGCGGAGCCGCCGAACATCACCATCTTGAACTTCTTCAAGAGGTCGATGCCCTCCGCCGTGGCCAGGAGCTTGAGGGCATAAGGCACGCCGTAAAAGATCTCGAGCTCCGAGCCGAGGTGCTTGAACACCGCGGTGAGCTGGCGCGCGCTGAGCGGAAGGTTCGGGTTGTAGAAGTAGAGCGTCTTGCCGGCGTACAGCGCGCGACAGAACGAGGACATGCCGTGGTTGTGAAAGAGCGGCAGGGTGATGAAGCCGCGCAGGCCGAAGTTATTGCTGGCGTTGTAGATGTAGCTCTTGTGGATGTTGCGAATCGGCTTGGGAAAGCCGGTCGAGCCCGACGAGTGCATGATGTGCAGGCTCGTGTTCGTCTCGAAGTCGAGATCCAGGTCGAGGTCGAGCGCCGTGACGGGCCCGCTGCGGTAGTCGCTGAATACGGCGCTGGAGCGCAGCGGCCGCAGGGCGGAGACGGCGTCGACCTTGGACTGCAGGGACGCGGAAACCACGATGTCGTGGCACTTGGTGGTCTCGAGCAGGCTGGCGATCGCCTCCGGGCTGAGCCGCGTCGACAGCAGCAGCACCGTGAAGCCGAGGCGTCCGAGCGCGAACTGGGCCACGACGTAATCGAGGTCGCTCGTGGCCAGCAACGCGACGACCCGCTCACTTTCGTTCCGGGTCCGGTTCCCGAAGGTCACCCGGTAGTGATGAGCCGCTCGAGTCGTGTACTCATCGAGCTGGCGCGCGGTGTGGGTCTCGTAGCTGTCGGGCTCGGCGCTGGTCGGAAAAGCAGCGATCGCGACGTCGGGGGTCGTGGCGGCACGCAGCCGCAAGAGTTCGTCGAGGGTCCGCGCTTCCTGGCTGCTCACCGTGCTCATGGCCAGCAAAGCTTACCCATTGCCACGCACCCCCGAGGAAGAAAGCGACCGGAAGTTACCGTTCCCGCACGGTAACCGAATGGTCCGGACACGTAGGCGCCAGGGGGCGTAGGCCCGAGCGGCGAACGCCCCCGGATCCCGCTACTTCTTCTTGGCGCCCTTGACCTTGATGCCGCCCTTGGGACGCTCGTCGGGAGTCAGTTCCTTGTTCGACCAGTAGTACTCGGTCTTCTCGCCGGGCTCGTCGGCGAAGCCCACGGTCCTGACCTCGGCTTCGATCGTCACCGTCCCCTCGGGGACGTCGGACTTCTTCACGCACGAGAAGAAGACATAGATCTTTTCGTCGGGCTTCACCGCGCCGGCGAAGATGTTGCCCGAGCAGAGCTGCATCGCGCGCGGCTTCTCACCCGACGTCACCTTCAGCTGCTTGCCGGCCTTGTCATAAAAGTAGGCGGCGACAGAGCCGTACAGGATCGACTGCTTCGTCAGGTTCGTGACGCTGAACTTGGGCCCCTCGTCGGTGGTCTTGCCCGTGTACTTCACTTCCATCAGGCGCTTGTCGCCGCTGCCCGTGCACGGCTCCTCGAAGGTGCCGAAACCGCTCGAGCCCTCGGGGCAGTCCGTGCGCGGCTTGGGCGGCTCGACGCTCTTGGCAGGAGGCGGGGTCGATGCGACGGCGGCTGCCACTGCCGGCGCGCTTGCCTTGCCGGCGGCGTGCTCCTTGGTGGCTTCTTCTTCGCAGCCGATCAGGAGTGTGGCGAAAACCAGAACCAGTTCGGAAGTCGATGCGGCCATGAGGCTTTCTCTACCGCGACAGAGCCTCGCATCGCAACTGACCCCATTCTTGAATTTCGCGCCTGTCGCGAGATTCTGCGCTGCCCACCCCACCGTCCGTGCTCGCGGCTGCGCCGCTGCGCGCGGGCGGCCCCTCCCAAACGCTCGCTTCGCTCGCGTGGGAGGGGACTCTTTGCGCGGCGCCGTAACGGCTCCTGCGGCAGATCCACAAAAGGTGGTGCCCTCTTCACGATCACCCCTTCACGATCACCTCTTCACGATCACCTCTTCACGATCACCTTTCACCAAGCGCCGGCGGTCGCGAAGCGAGCGCAACGGCGCGCCGTCACAGTGCCGAGGAAACGCTCTACGAATCGAGCCGACGCAGAGGGGATTGGCCTCTGACGAGGGCCGTGTATTCTGATTCGATGCGCCTCGTTTCAGTTGCTGTCGGACTGGTTCTGCTCTGTTCGGCGTCGTCCGCTGTCTCCGCGGCCGCCGAAGCGGTCCCGCTGGAGGCGAAGGGCGCCGAGGCAAAGAAGTCGCTCAGCGAT
>DATLIL010000775.1:0-11557 GCA_035539475.1 Polyangiaceae bacterium | reverse complement strand
ACCACGTGGTCGGTACCACGAGCTGGGGACATAGGCCCTTCGAGGAGATCGTGGATCACCACGAGCCCTCGTTCATCCCCGAGTTCGACACCGACGACGCGGGCACCCAGCTACGTAGCATCGTGATGAAGGGATTCTCTTCCCGGACGCGCAGAGAGAGACCGAAATCGACCGCCTCAGCGCCCTCCAGCGCGCCCATCGCGCTCCTCGTGGGCGACGCCTCCGTCGCCCACCACGACGCGAACCAGCGCGCTCACAGCGCCTCCCGCAACGCATCCCCAGAACGCGAACGGCCGGCGAAGTTCGCCGGCCGTGTCGTTTGGTTGCGCGGGGGCGATTCGCTCGCTGGAACACGCCGTTTCGGAGGAGTTCCGGGTAGCGCTCGTCGCCTAGAATCTGCTGGCCCGACCGCCGCCGAAGGCGACTTCATCGCGCCAACGGCCGTCTACCCCAACCGGTCCACGAGCTGCTGTTCCAGTCGTCCCAGCCGTTGCCCCGCGAGCGGAACGCGAGCCTCCGCTTGCGCAGGGCGGCGATGCGCTCGAGGATCTGCCGCCCACTCAGCACTTCTGGCCCAGGGAGATCGAAGGCCCTGCTGCCGTCGAGCTGAACATCGGCGGCAGCACCCGGTCCGCGACGGCTCTCGAAGCGCTCGCAAGAGAAAACGATCGCGTGTAGCCCCGCGGAGGTCATGACGCTGCTTCGAGTAGAGCGTATCTCTCGATTGACCGCTCATCCTGTAAGACTGAGCTCGAGCTCCGGCACGACCGGCGCCAGCCGCAAGGCGGCGCGACGGACTTCCTCGGGAGCGAGCGGCTCGTCCAGGATCACTTCCACGCCCAAGCGCGAACCCTGCGCGCGAAGCTCACTGTCCCGTCCGGCGACCAGGATGATCGGAAGCTCCCAAATAGTCGTCCTGATGGCGTCGAGAATCGCCGTGGCCACCGCAGGGCTGTCAGCGCCGTCGAGAACGAGCAACTCGATCGGACTGCTTCTCAGGAGACGATGGACGGCGTCCAGGTCACAATGAGACGTACTCACGCGGTAGCCGGCTCGTTTGAGCGCATCCGCGACGGCACGCGATGCAGTGGTGCTTTCCGCGACCAGCGCGACGCGCGTTGCGTCGAGCGGCGGTGGCGGCTCCTGAAACCTCGAACTTATCTTGGGCTCCCAATGCGCTTCTATCATCGTTGAACCTCCTGAATTCGGCTGATCTCAACCTCGGGGCATCCTCTTCTCGAGGTGCTCATGCTGCCACTTCGACCAGTCGTCGAGCGCGGCTCTTGCTCGCGTCAGGACCGTCGGCACCAAGGCCGCCACCGGCTGGCTGTCGGTAGGCAACCCGACCAGTGCCTCGAGCAAGCCTGCGCTGGCCGCTAGCCGGTCGATGAGCTCGGAAGGCGTCAGCGCTACGACGGCAAGCTCGAGCGCGGTTCGCGTCTCGCGCCGGAGGTGAGCGAGGTCCATGGCCGTTTCGCTGGCCTTGGCCTCCTTGGGGCGCTGCCGCTTGCTCATCTCTACGCCGCCAGCATCGGCCGGTCCTGCTCAAGGCCGGCGCGTAGCCACGCCGTCCGCAGGCTGTCGACGTCCGGGTCGGTCGCACTCGGATCCGCGACTTCGGCGGGCACGAAGATGACGCCTGCCGTTCCGCACTCGTGGCACAGCGCCGGAGCGCGGGTGCGCTCGATGTAGCCGCCGCATTCACTGCATTCCCACCACATGTTCGTGCTCCTTTCTGCCTTATCCGGGCTGCGCCTCCACGAAGATGTGGAGACGAAGATAGAAGTTGTGGATGCCGAGACCTCGAAGCGAGATCGCGTGCGTCGATCCCGACGGGGTCAGCGGCGGGATCCGGATGCGTAACAACTCCTCGCTCTCGATCATTCCCTGCTGGTGGGAGCGTGCGCACACGGGAACGCGGACGGGCACCACACAGCCGCGGGACGCCTCTTCCCGCGTGAGCCGCACTTCGAATTCGAGGCCCTCGACCCGTTCCGACTTGGGGAAGCCGAGGCCGGTAAAGTTCCGCAGGAAGCGCTCATACATTGCCTCGAACGAGGGACGAACGCCGTCCCGGCTCCTGAGGATCGTGACGGGGTCGCGTGCGAGAGGCTCCGGCGGAGCTCGCCGCGCGATGGCAATCCCGCCATCGTCGATCCGGCTCAGTTTGTCATTGTACTCGCGGCGCCGCTGCGGGTCCGATAGGACGGCGTAGGCTTCGCTCACCTCCTGGAAGGAACGCGTCGCCTGCTCACCCGCCACGTCGGGATGAAGCCTCTTGGCGAGGTCGCGATATGCCGCCCGGATCCGGTTGGGGCTCTCGGTGCTCGAAACGCCGAGGATCATGTAATATGTCTTCCTCTCCATGAGCTGACTCCTCCCCGCCAGCGGCATTCGAGAAAGATGGGCCTGGTTAAACTCAGTCCGTCCTGACGGTGATCTGGCGCGGCCGCGCCTTCTCGACCTTCGGCAGCTCGAGCCTGAGCACGCCGTCGCGGAGCTTGGCGTCGATCTTCGCCTGATCGATCGCCTCGGACAGCGTGAACTGTCGGAAGAACGTGCCCCACTGGTACTCGCGCAGCACGTCGGACTCATTGGCGCTATTCGGCGCGGTGACACGACCGGTCAGCGTCAGCACGCTCTCGCGTAGATCAATCTCGAGATCCCCGGCCTTTACGCCCGGCATATCCGCCAGCACGGTGATCGCGCTGTCGTTCTCGAAGATGTCGACCGACGGCGAGTAGACCGGCCCTGGGCGCGTCTGCTCGGGAGCGGTCGGCTCGCCCGCCTTCTCGGCCTTCTGGATACCTTCGTTCACCATGGCTGTTCCCTCCTGTCGTCCGGTTGCGCTCATGTTCGCACCGTGATCTGCCGCGGCTTCGCTTCTTCCGCCTTGGGCAGGATGATGGTCAGAATGCCATCGACATACCTCGCCTCCGCGCGGTGCGCGTCGACCTCCGCGGGCAGGGTCACCGAGCGGTTGAAGGAGCCATCCGCGCGCTCCCTGCGGTGGTAGCTCACACGCTCGTTTTCTCGCTGGATCTCGCGCTTGCCAGCCAGCGATACGCGATTGCGCACCGCCGAGATCGATACTTCGTTCGGCTTGATCCCAGGGACTTCGGCGCGCAGATAGAAGTTATCGTCATCCTGAGTGACGTTCATGGGCGGAAAGACCCCGGCACCCAAATCGCCGAACGTCTCGCCCGCGACTGCATCGAAAAGGCGAAGCATCTCCCGGCGTACCTGATCGAAATCAGTGGAATGGCTGTCGAACCTCGGCCTCGAGGGCCAGACCCGTCTCACGAGCATGCGATTCCTCCTTTGCTAAGTGTCGGAATAGACACGCTTTATGCCTCAACGCAGCGCAAATTAATCACCGGCACTTTCCTGTCAAGAGTGCCAAGGCGACGCACACAACCGCATGGGGTGGCTCCGGTCATTGGCCCCGGACTCCCGCCAGTCACGCGGCGGCAAGAACGGCGGCCACGGGCAGATGCCTTGGCGTCGTAGTCCGCCATCGATTCAGTCCCGTCCACGCCCCGGATGCCAATGGACACCGACACCAGCAGCCCCCAATGCATTCCGCTTCGACGTGACAGAGAAGGCAGCGAGTGTCGAGTTCGGCTGGCCCCCGGCCCCGCTCCAGACCGACCGCGTCTACCAGGGATCGGGCCAGCGCTGCGGTGGGAGCTGGAACGTGACCCCAGCGGAGATGATGAAGAAGCTGTAGTCCTCGAAGTAGCCGCCGCTGGCGTTCTCGTCGACGAACGCATGGTAGTAGCGCGCGTCTGCTCGCAACCCGAGCAGCCGGGTCAACTGGTGCATCATCCCGATGCTGGCGGCGAACGTGACATCGTCCTGCTCGGTGTCGTACTCCTCGTTGCCAGGAGCCGTGAATACGGCATGAATCATCCCGAGCCCGACCGAGCCATAGGGACGCCAGATAGGAGCGCGCGGAATGGAGACGGGCACCACCAAATGGCCCATCAAGACGAGGGCGTCGGTGTTGAGATCGACACCCTCCGGGACCAGATGAGCGACCTTCTCGTCGCGGAAGAAGTGCCCGTGCCAGGCCGCGTCGAGCTCGAGCCCGGCCCCGAGCCCGCGCCACACAGGGACGTGGTAGCCGACCGAGACTCCCGCGCCGCCGCGCGAGGGCTCCACGTCACCGCTGAGCCTCGCGTCGAGGTGCGGGGTGAGGATCAGCTGGGCGTTTGCCGGCGCCGCCACGCCGACAACGAGGGCTACGATGAGAGGACTGCAGTATCGATATCGCATGCGTGCATCACCTCGCCGCTGCGCCCGCGCGGCTCGCATCACCGTCGAGCTCGAACAGGACGCCGCCCACTACGGTCAGCAGATCGATGGGGCCGACGCTCACCATCACCTGCGTAAACGGGCGCACCAGCGACAGGTCGACGTGTTCGAAGCGCACCCCTCCGGCCAGGTTCAACCCGAGGCGCATGCCGTTCGAATCCGGGGTGTCCCCCGTTCCCGATCCCTCCATGACGGGAGGTGCCTCCGCCTCCGGCAACGCGAAGCGGGTCACACCGACACCGGCGCCGAAGTACGGGTAAAGGAACGAGTGACCGATCGGCAAATCGTACAGAGCGTTCGCACCGACCTGAAAGAGCGTCCTATCGTCGACGAAGAAGTGATCGAACGTCAGCGCCACGATCAGCGGGCTGAGCTCGAACCCGAACCGAGCTTCCGCGCCGAGGAGAGGCGCATTGGCGTGGTCGAGCTTGTCGTCGTCGAGGAGCTGGATGCCGCCGCGCACACCGACCTGGACGCCCGTGTCGGCGCGCACGGTCGGAGCGACCGCGGTTGCCAACCCGACAACGAGGATGAAGGCAAGCGATCGTCGCAAATGACGCATGAGGCTCGTCTCGAGTGGTGCGCAGCAGAGCAACCGTACCTATCACACGCAGCCCCCGCCGAAGTTTCCTGGGCCCGGGTGGTCGCGCGTGGGTTCGTGGAAAGATCACCCCGATGCCGGAGGGCGACACCTCACGTCTCATACGTCCGAGGGCCCTTGCAGCCGCGCGAGATGGCGTTCGCCCCAGTCGCCCATCCGCAGGAGGATCGGGCGCAGCGTCCGGCCGTACGGCGTCAGCGCGTAGGTGACCCGGAGCGGCGCCCTGCCTGACGCACTCCGGTTGATCACGCCATGGGCCTCGAGGTGGCGCAGCTGCTGCGCGAGAACCTTCTCGCTGACGCCGAGCTTGCGTCGTAGCTCCGCAAACCCCAGGGGCCCGTTCATCAGGTTGAAGAGGATCCCGGGCTTCCACTTGCCACCGAGCACGGCGACGATCACTTCGAGCGAGCACGAGAACTGGGCAACGCGCGGCGGAGAGGTGGGTGTTCGCATGCCGGGGCTTTCCAAAAGGTGCGTACTTCTTCTGCGCTCGGGGTCGACCTTATACTGCGTCCATGAACGAGCAGCAGCGGGTAGCGCTGGTGACGGGTGTCGGTCGGAAAGATGGCATCGGCTTCGAGGTCGCTCGGCAGCTCGCTCAGCGCGGTTTTGGCGTCGCGTTGACGGCGAGAACGGAAGACAAGGCTCGCGCGCTCGCGGAAGCTCTGCGCGCCGAGGGTCTCGATGTCCGCCCCATTACCCTCGATGTTTCGAACGACACGAGCCGCCGCAGCGCCGTTGCACGGGTTCGCGAGGAATTCGACGCTCTCGACGTGCTCGTGAACAACGCGGCAGGCTCGGGCCGAATGGGCGAGAAGGTCGAGACGGCCAACCTCGACGACGCGCGCGCAGCGTTCGAGGCTACCGTCCTGGGTTCCTGGGGAATGGCGCAGGCGATGCTCCCCCTCCTGCGCGAGAGTCGCCATCCCCGAATCGTGAACGTGTCGAGTGGCGCGGGCTCGCATGGAGACAACGCGTTCGGGCTCCGCAGCGCCAATGGAATGGGGCCTTCGTATGCCGTCGCCAAGGCGGCGCTCAACGCGCGGGATGCTTCTTCCGCGACGGCAAGGAGCTGCCCTGGTGAAGAAACCACGGACCAGCGCCTCGAGACCGTGCAACCGCCGACGTCAAAGACTCGATGGCTGCCCGAAGCTGTTCTGCGCCATGGCGAGACCCACGTGATGTTCTGAACGGCATCCTTTGGGCGATGCGAACAGGGGCGCCGTGGGAGGACTTGCCCCCGCGGTATCCGTCGCGATCGAAGTGCCACAGACGGTTCCAGCAATGGACGGCGGACGGCACGCTCGACAAGATCAGACGAGCGTTGCTGACGGACCTGAACACGCGCGGCAAGCTCAAGCTAGACGAAGGCTTCATCGACGGAACCCACCTTCCGTAGCGAGTCCACTCGCGGACACTAGCGATGCGACCCGCCCGTTCGGTGACGATTCAGGGCAGTTGAGCGGCGAATCCGTGACGTCGCTCACTCCCGGCGAGATGCTGGAGGCGAGACCGCTGCGGGCTGAAGTGCTCACAACCTCGAGGTCTTGGTGCCCACGGCGCTTGACGGCTCTCCCGTCGTGTGTAACTACTTGGTTGCGCAACCGATTAGTTACCTACGCTGGAGCGGCCTCTCATGACGGAATTCGACCTCACGCTGACCCGTACCTTCGACGCAACGGCCGGCGCTGTGTTTGCTGCCTGGACCGAGTCGCCACGGCTCATGCGCTGGTGGGGACCCACCGGTTTCACTTGCCCATTCGCCCAGATGGACGTGTGCGTTGGGGGCACGTCATTCGTAAGCATGCGCGCACCGGCCGAATGGGGCGGCATTGAGCTGTTCAACACCTGGACGTACAGCGTCGTCGACCCCGGCCGCCGGCTGGAGTTCGTGCTCCGCTTCGCTGATAGGGAGCGCAACGCGCTTTCCCCTCAGTCGCTCGGCATACCGCAGGGTGTCCCGGCGGAGGTGCCGCACATCCTGACCTTCGTCGAGCTTGACGAGCATAGGTCGACACTGACCATCACCGAGCTCGGCTACACATCGACGGAAGCGCTGGAGACGTCGAAACAGGGGCTCCAGCAAACGCTCGACAAGCTGGCCGAGGCGCTCCGGCTATGACCGAATCCGAGCGACTCGACGCGACGTTCGCCGCGCTCGCTGATCCAACGCGGCGAGCGATCTTGGCCCGCTTGGCGAGCGGCGAAGCTTCGGTCAGTGAGCTTGCGCATCCATTCCAGATGACGCGCGCGGCCGTTTCCAAGCACCTCAAGGTTCTCGAGCACGCCGGCCTGGTTTCGACCGGCCGTGACGCCCAACGCCGACCGCGCGTCCTGGACGCGAAGCCGCTGGCGCGGGCGACCAAATGGCTGGAACCGTACCGCGCCTTTTGGCAAGGCAG
Source organism: Polyangiaceae bacterium (assembly GCA_035539475.1). Taxonomy (GTDB): domain Bacteria; phylum Myxococcota_A; class Polyangia; order Polyangiales; family Polyangiaceae; genus PMG-095. Next base: position 4,237 of record DATLIL010000775.1, on the reverse strand, counting down.
CTACCAGCGCCTGGATGCCGTGCTCGACGAGATGAAGGCTGGCCAGGGGGCGAAAACCTCTCGCAACAAGAAGAAAGAGCAGCGATGACCGCCACAGAAGACCTCCAAGTGACGCTGCGCGGCGATTGCGAGCTGGTGCACACGCGCGTCTTCGCCGCGCCGCGTGAGCTCGTGTTCGATGCGCTGACGAACCCCGACGTGCTGCGGCGTTGGTATGGGCCGGAGGGCTGGACCCTCGTCGCTTGCGACGTCGACTTTCGAGTCGGCGGTCATTGGCGGTTCGTGACGCGTCAACCCAGCGGTCGCGAGATCGTGCAATTCGGCGTCTTCACCGAAATCATTCCTTCCGTGCGCTTCACCAAAACCGAGCGCTGGCTCGACTGGGATCCTGGCGAGGTCATCGTTACCACCGAGCTTGCCGAGCGTGACGGCCAGACCACCCTGACGTCGATCACGCGCTACCCGTCGAAGCAGGTTCGCGACGAGCTCCTTGCCGCCGGCGCAAACCGCGGCGCGAACGAGCACTACGAAAAGCTCGCCGCCTACCTCTACGCCGCCAGCGCTCGGTAGCTAGCGTTTGCGCGCGTAGGCCCAGGCGATGGGGACGCCGTCGAAGGCGGCGATGGCGTCGGGCGCGAAGCGGCCGTAGTCGACCCAGATTGCTGCTCGACGCGGCTCATGTGCGGTTCGAAGTGGAAGAGCGCCACAAGCACGGCTTCGACACGAAGTTCGAAGACCTCTTCAAGGAGCGTAGCGAGGAGGAGAACCGGCTCGGCGGATGACCATGTCCCTGCCGCCAGTCGTTGCCCACTGGGCAACGCCCTGGGCAACACCCGTTGCCCACTCTCCGTCTCTCTCTCCCCTGAGTGGGTCGATTTCGGTCTCTCTCTGCGCGTCCGGCGCCCTCCAGCGCGTCCGACGCGCACTCCGTGGGCAACGCCTCCGTCGCCCACCACGACGCGAACCAGCGCGCTTACAGCGCCTCGCGCAACGCATCCCCAAAACGCGAACGGCCGGCGAGAATTTCGCCGGCCGTATCGTTTGGTTGCGCGGGGGCGATACGCTCGCCGGACAATGCTCACGCCACACAGGCTCGCGATCAGGCCCGCGCAACGCGACCAATGTTTCCGTCGACCGTGACCAGCTCGCCGTTGCGCAGCGAGCTCGTGCCGGAGATGGTGCCCACGACGGCAGGGATGCCGTGCTCGCGGGCAATGATCGCCGGGTGGCTGAGGATACTGCCGCCGTCGGCGACCAGCGCGCCGACCTTGCCGAACACGACGGTCCAGCTCGAGTGCGTGCTCGGGCAGACCAGCACCTCGCCGGGCCTGAGCTCGGCGAGCTCGGCTTCGGTGCGGATGACGCGCACCGGCCCGGTGTAGCGCCCGGGCGACACGGGGACGCCCAGGAGGGCGCCGTCGTCGCTGCGCTGGGCGGTTGGGGCTGCGAGCTCGGTGTTCATGGCCCAGAGCCCCGCTGCCATCAGCCGCCGGCATGCCGGCGGTAAGCCGCGCAGGCTCGGCGGGGGAACGGGGGCAGGTCCGTGCAACGGCGGTCCGGGGTGAGCGCGCACCCAAGCTTCTTCTGCCCTGCGGCGCTGCACGCGCTCCGTCGCGCTCTCCCCGCCAAGTGTGCCGGCGAGCGCCGAGGCCATCTCGGCACGCTCGAGGTACCCGATGTCCGTCGCGTGCCGCAAGAGCCCGCGCGCGACGAGCCGGCGCGCCACCTCCAGCGATGCCCGGCGCACCAGTCCGCAGGAAAAGCCCTCGGTGTAGACGACGTTGTCGTCGCGGTTGCCGTAGACCTGCTCGGCGTACGCCAGCGCTGCTTCGAAGCGCTCGCGATCGGCGCCGGACAGCGCGGCGCGCGCCTGCTCGAGCGCTGCGCGCCGCTCGGGTCGCTCGGCGCCGGCGTTCCGTTGCTTTCCTTCGCGCGCCTCGCGCAGCAACGAGAGCACGAGCTCCTCGCGCTCCGACAGCATGGGCGTCCCGGGATCCACGTCGACCGTGCGCAGGCCCCAGTGGGCTAACCACTTCCGCATCCGTTCCCCTGCGGGCGATGCGAGAACCGCCGCGAGGCCCCGGTCGATCAGCTCGGCGTCGAGCTCGCGGGCAACATCCTCGAGCTCACGGGTCGCGGCGACGGTGGTCTCGGAGCGGCCCGCCAGGAGCTCCAGGGTCTTCGCGAAGTCCCAGCCCAGGAGCTCCTCGGTACACACCTTGAGCTCGTACACGCCGACGATGTGGGGCATCGTCAGCTGAAAGTGGAGGGTCAGGTGGCTCACGAGCATCTCGCAGAGCTCGTCGAAATGCTGCTGCAGCTCCGCGTCGGAGAGCGCCGCGAGATCCACGGCGAGCGCGGCCTCGACGCGCGCCGCGCAGGCCGGGCGCCACTCGTTCTCCCAGCGCCGAGGGTAGCTCTCGAGCTTCGCGATCGCCGCCTCGGCCGCGCGCATCGTGCGGCGCAGCGACGGGATCACGCGCACCAGCACGCCGAGCAGCCACCACGGCGGCGGCGCCTCGGGGTGGTGCTTGCCGTCCAGGTCCACGTCCTGTGTGTAAACCTCGCCGCCGAACGACCGCTGCCGGATCGTCTTGATCGGGACGCCGAAGTCGGCGAACGCCGCCTCCATCGCGACCTCGTAGGCGGGGAGCAGGATGGTCGCTGCGGCCGGCGTGACGGGGCCCGTGAAGTGGCCGGTGTCCTTCGTCCAGCGCCCCGTCGGGACCTCGATCTGCGGGCGGCGCGGCAGTCCGGTGATCGGGCGCGCCTGGAGCACGAAGAGCTCTCCGCCCGCCAGCGCCCACTCGATGTCCTGTGGCTCACCGCGCTCGCGCTCGATGCGCGCGCCAAGCTCCAGCAGCCGCCGCACCGCCGGCTCGTCCAGCACGCTCGGGGCGCTTGGCGCCAGAAGCTCGCGGCCGCGCTGGAGCCAGCGCTCGGCGTCCGCGTCTCCGTCCACCAGCCGATCGCCGAGTCCGCGCACCGCCTCGAGCACGAGCTCGTCGTCGCCGGTGACCGGATTCCTGGTGAACATCACACCGGCCGCCTCCGCCGCGACCAGGCGCTGCACGAGCACCGCGAGGCGCCCCTCGGCGGCGTCGACGTCCGCCCGGTAAGCAGCCACGCGCGCGCTCTTGCCCGAGGCCAGCACGCGACCGGCGGCCGTGACCACGTCGTCGATGCCCTCCACTCCGATCACGCTCTCGTACTGCCCGGCAAACGACGCCCCTGCCAGATCCTCGGCCACTCCGGAAGAGCGCACCGCATACGGACCCGCGCCGAGAGCGGCCAGCGGCCCGAGCAGCGCGTCGCGATCCCACGCCATTCCGACCGGGATGACGAAGCCGTCGGGCACGTTGTGCCCGTCCCTGCGCAGCGCAGCCAGTGTTGCAGCCTTGTGACCGTAGCGCGCGGAGTCGAGCGCGTCGTCGAGCCGGACCGGTACGATGTTCTCGGGCATTTACTTCTTCCTCTTCTTGTCGACGCGTTTGGGAAGGTTGCCGCGGCGGGCCGCGTCGAGCAGCACCTTCACGGCCCACTCGCTCATCCGCCCTGCTTCGTCGGGCGAGAGCCCGTGGTGCTGTTTCACCAGGAACCAGCCCGCCGATGACAGGAACAGGCGAACCGCCGAGGTCACGAGCTTGGCCACCCCAGGCTCGAGTGGACCGAGCTGCTCGTCGATCAGCTTCTCCATCTTCTTCGAGCGTTCGCGGAATACGCGCGCCGCCTTGCCCGTCGCGATCGTCATCATCACGTAGGCCTGCAGGTACGCCGCGTTCTCGCCGTACGAGCTGTGCATCTGCCCCGTGATCGCCGGCAGCTGGTCCACGCCGACGCCGCGCTCCTCGCCGCCCATTCCGCGCTCATTCAGCACCTGCTCCACGTACTCGGCAAAGGCGTCGTTCAGCGCCTCGCGCGTGGGGAAGTGATTGTAGACCGTACGGTGGGTCACCCCAGCACGATCGGCGACGCCCTGGATCGAGAAGCCGGTCAGCCCCGACTCGACGATCTCCACGGCGACCGCTTCGAGAATCGCCCGGCGCGTCTCGGCCATCTGCTTCTCGCGAAGTTTCATATTGAATGCACTCACTTCATAGTTTATGAATCAAACTCAGTCAAGGGAGAGACCATGAAGATCAAGAAAGCGGCATGGCGCGTCGGGCTTGGTGGGCTCGGCGTGCTGCTCCTGGCGGCGACGAGCGCCTACGCCTACGTAAGTGCCACCTACCAGCGC
>DATLIL010000774.1:0-2447 GCA_035539475.1 Polyangiaceae bacterium | reverse complement strand
AAGAGCAGTCTGTCTGAAATCGGGAGCGCAAAGACAAACGGAGTCGTGGGACAATGGCCATTAACTGGTCATGAAGCTTCGCCTCCTTTCCGCCCTGGGCTTTACCCTGCTGGTCGCACCGACCGCGCAGGCGCATGTGCGTCTGGTTTCTCCGCCGCCGCGCTACGCGGCGCCCGATGGACCGGACGACAGCATGAACGTCAAGGAAGGCCCCTGCGGCGTGTCGGGTGACGCGCGCACCACGGACGCCACGCGGATCACGACGTTTCAGGCGGGCGAGACCATCACGGTGACGTGGAACGAAACCATCGATCACCCAGGGTTCTACCGCATCACCTTCGACGACGATGGCCAGGACGGCTTCGTGCCCCCACCGACGTCGAAGGCCATGGTCAGCAGCACCCCGACGTTCCCGGTGCTGGCCGATAACATCCCGGATGGCCCCGCGGGCGAGTACACGCAAGAGATCACGCTTCCGAGCACGCCGTGCGAGAACTGCACGTTGCAGCTCATCCAGGTGATGAGCACGGCCGACACGTGGTTGGGTGGCGACGACGAGGACATCTACTTCCAGTGCGCTGACATTCGCATCGAGGCAGCCGCTGGCGGCACGGGCGGCGCCGGCGGTACGGGTGGCGCTGGTGGTGGCGGCGCAGGTGGCACCGGTGGCGCAGCGAGCGGAGCCGGAGGCACTGGCGGCGCTGCCGGTACGGCGTCCACTGCCGGCACGGGCGGCACCGGCGGAGCGCCCACGGCTGGCGGCACGGGCGGTATGGGCGGCGGCGGCGCCACGAGCGCACCTCTCGTCACGGCCCCGCCAGAACAAGAAAGTGGCTGCAGCCTGAACGGCAAGTCGTCCCGCCCAGGCCTCGGGATCTTGTTGGGTCTCGGGCTCTTGGGCGCGTTGGCACGACGTCGCCGTCGCTGAAGCTGGTTTAACGAACGCCCGATTGCCGGCATTCTGCTGGCGATGAGACGCAGGCTCCTGTTCTGGTGCTGCGGCGCGCTGCTGGCTTGCGCGGCGCCGCGCACTCCCGCACCAGAGCTCCGTGCGTCGCCTGCGCCCGCGTCCGCGTCCGCTGCAACAGCGCCTTCGGCAAAGCCACCCGCGGTCGCTGCGGAAAAGCCAGCACCGCCGCCGCCGCTCGAGCTCGCCGAGGCGCGCCACGTGCTCAACCGGCTCACTTTCGGCCCTCGCACGGCTGACGTCGCCAAGCTTCGCGAGATGGGGATCGACGCGTGGCTGGCCGCAGAGCTCGCTCCCGAGCGCACGCCGGACCCGGAGCTCGAGCGAGCACTGGAGCCTTACCGTGAAGCGCTCTCGACTCCTGCCGAGCTGGTCGAGAATTGGCTCGGCGCGGAGGCGATGGAGGGTGAGGGCGGTCGCAAGCTCATGCGCGACCTCAAGCCGCACTTCAAGGCACATCTGGCAAAGGTCGCGCTGGCCGAGCTCACGCGCCACGTGGTCAGCGAGCGCCAGCTCGAAGAGGTCATGGTCGACTTCTGGGCCAACCATTTCAACGTGTTCGCCAAGAAGGGCAGCGTGCAACTGCTCGCGGGTGACTACGTCGAGCGCGCACTGCGCCCGCACGCACTCGGGCGCTTCGGGGAGCTCTTGCTCGCGACCGCCCGGCACCCCGCCATGCTGATCTATCTCGACAACCAGAAGAATCGCTCGCGCGGCCTGAACGAGAACTACGCGCGTGAGCTGCTCGAGCTTCACACCGTCGGCGTCGACAGCGGCTATGGCCAGAGCGACGTCATCGACGTCGCCCGCGTGCTGACCGGCTGGACGCTGCGCGAACCTCCTCAGGGCAGCTTTGGCTTCGTGTTCGACAAGAAGCGGCACGACAACGGCGAGAAGACGGTCCTGGGCGTGCGCTTTCCGGCGCGTGGCGGCGAAGCCGAGGGGGTGCGGCTGCTCGAGGCCCTGGCGGCTCATCCCGCCACTGCGCGCCATCTCGGACGCAAGTTGTGCCAGCGCTTCGTCGCCGACGAGCCTCCGGCAGGCTGCGTGGACGTGGCGGCGCGGGCCTACCTCGAGTCCGGCGGTGAAACACGCGCCGTGATCCGCGCGATCGTCGCACACGAGAGCTTCCTCGCCCCCGCCGCGTACGGAGCCAAGCTGAAGAAGCCGCTCGAGTTCGCTGCCAGCGCCCTGCGCGCGGTGGGTGCCGTTCCCGACGGCACGACGCAGCTCGGAGACGCGCTGGCCGCGCTCGGTGAGCCGCTGCTCCTGGAGAGCGTGCCCACGGGCTACTCCGATAGCGAGGCGGACTGGGCGACGAGCGGCGGAATGCTGGGACGCCTGACCTTCGCGTCGATGCTCGCCTTCCGCAAGCTCAAGGGCGTCACGTTCGACGCCGAACGGGCGCTGCCGGGCGCGTCGACCGCGGAGCTACTCGAGGCCGGCAACCTGCGTTTCCTCGGCGGCAGCGCGAGCGAGA
>DATLIL010000773.1:0-2354 GCA_035539475.1 Polyangiaceae bacterium | reverse complement strand
CGCAGGCTCCGCCGCCGGCCGTCACGAGCACCGCCGAGGCCCCCGTGCAGGTGCAGCCTCCGGAACCCGCACCCGAAGGCGCGCCCGCCGTGGCCGCCGAGCCGCAGTAATCCCCGGGTCAGTAACCGCGACGCAGGCGCTCGGTCGCCCGCCTGTCGGCCTTCGTGGGCCGCCCGGCACCACGTTCGCGCAGCCCGATCGGCGCAGGCCGCTCCTCTTTGGGCGGCGGAGGCGGCGAGTGATCCTCGTAGAGCTCGCGCGCCAGCGGCGCACTCAGGCGTTTGTCGCCGAGCTTCAGCACGAGCACGATGGTGAGTCCGCGCGGCGCCTGACAGCGCACGGTGTCGCCGATCTTCAGCGCGTGAGCCGCCTTGACGCTGAGATCGTTCACGCGCACGTGTCCGCCCTCACAGGCGTCCTGAGCCTGACTACGGCTCTTGTACAGCCGCGCAGCAGACAACCAGCGGTCGACGCGGACGCTCTCTGACACAGCCGTCATCATAGCGCGGGGTGTGTGGTGGGGAACACCATGACGACGACGCCGCCTGCCGCTCCAGCGTTTCGGGGCCTCGTTTCGGCTCGCCGCGACAGGCAGCGCCGTGGCCAGCGTGTTCCCAACAAAACAAAGGAAAATCCTGACCAAGCCGCTTGATCGTGCAGCGCCGTCGGGATTGCGCGAAGGCCGCGTCAGCGGGCTGAGCTGGATCACCCTATGGGTCTTGGCACCAGCAGATCACGATCAGCGAAGGAGACCCGAGTCACGACAAACTGACCGAACAGGCGCCGGCTGCTACCAGAACACCCGGAAGGCCAAGCGCCAGGGGCGGCCTGAACGCAAAACACAAAACCCGCGAGGCTGCGCGCAGCGCAGCCGAGCAAGCGCAGCCGAGCAAGCCAGCTAGCCGCCCGAGAAAGCATCTTCAGCATCGGCACTGGGCGGCGTCGCGTCGAGGCGATCGTCGAGATAACCATGGGGCAGGCTCACGACCTGCGTGCCCGACGCCTTGCCGCGCGGCACGCGCATGGCGGTCGGCGGGAACGGCTGCTCGGGATCGAGCCGCTCCAGGGTGGTGCGCAGATCGTCGAGCGTCGCGATCTGCATCAGGGCCTGACGGACCTCGGCGCTGCCGCGGAAACACTTGGTGTACCAGGTGGAGTGACGGCGGAACTGGCGCAGCGCCAGCCGCTCGCCGAACCAGGCGGACAGGCGTTCGGCGTGATCGAGCATCACGCTGCGGATCTCGCCGAGCTTGGGCGGGTTTTGCGGCTCGCGGCCGTCGAACACGTCAGCCAGGTCGCGGAACAGCCAGGGCCGGCCAAGGCAGCCGCGCCCGACGATGACGCCGTCGCAGCCGGTGGCGCGCATCATGCGCAGCGCGTCCTCCGCTTCCCAGATGTCGCCGTTGCCGAGCACCGGGACCTTCACCGAGCGCTTGAGCTCTGCGATCGCTTCCCAGCGGGCCTCGCCGTCGTAGAGCTGGGCGGCGGTGCGTGCGTGCAGGCCCACCGAAGCGACGCCCTCCTGCTCACCGACGCGGCCCGCGTCGAGGAAGGTGAGCACGTCGTCGTTGATGCCCATGCGGAACTTGATCGTCACCGGCACCGCGCCCGAGTTCTGCACCGCGGCGCGCACGATCGCGGCCAGCAGACGCGGCTTGGCCGGGATGGCCGCGCCGCCGCCCTTGGAGGTGACCTTGCGCACGGGGCAGCCGAAGTTCATGTCGATGTGATCGACCCGGCCCTCGTTGACCAGCCGCTTCACCGCCTCGCCGACGTAGTACGGATCGACGCCGTAGAGCTGCAGGCTGCGCGGCGACTCGTCGGGGCCGAAGTCGGCGAGCTTGAGCGTCTTCTGCTGATTTTCGACCAGCGGGCGCGCCGTGATCATCTCGCTCACGTACAGGCCCGCGCCGTAGCGCTTGCAGATGGCGCGAAACGGGTAGTTGGTCACGCCGGCCATGGGCGCGAGCACGACTGGCGGCCAGACCGTGAGCGGGCCGATGGAAAGCGGCGCGAACTCGCCCGGCTTTGCCGGCGGCACGTCGCGGTTCTCGGCGCTCTTGTACTGGGGGTCCATGGCGTGGCGAGCTCTTTCTAGCTGAAGAGGTGTCAGCGGCCAGCGGTATCGCCGGGCAAGCTGTGGCGGGGTTGCTTCTTTTGCCACGGCTTCCAGTCGCCCTGTGTGGCTGGGGCCACGGCGTCGTCGCAGGGCGGTGGAAACGAAACCCCGCGGCGCTTCTCGGGCCCCGCCGGCGCGACCATGATGCGCTCGTGTTCGTCCAGAAAGTATGCCTGCCCGAGGCCGGTGCGGGCGCTCGAGGGCCAGGCGTAGGCGAGGAAACGCCGCTCGGCGG
>DATLIL010000772.1:0-2832 GCA_035539475.1 Polyangiaceae bacterium | reverse complement strand
CGCTCCCAGCTGGTTACCAGTGTCGCAGCGTCCATGTAGTTCTGTGGGGTGATGCCGAGCTCGGGATTGGCGACATTGCCCTCGTCGTCAAAGTCCGAATAGCGGACGACGAACGGGCGCTCATACAGCTCCACGCGGCGGATCGGCTTGTCCCCCGGCACGTTGAGGGCGAAGTACAGGAGGTCGCCGCGCCACGGACCCGAGCCCAGCGACCACGCTCGGTCGACGCTGCCGTGGGGATAGAGCGCGTGCAACACGCTGTCGTCGTCGTAGACGATCTTCAGCGTCAGATCCTTCGACCACCAGAAGTAGTCCTCGTAGGGGCCGTCACCGCCCGCCGCCAGGTCGGCGAAGGTATCGGGATCGGTGGGATCGAGAACGCGAGGCAGCGTGCCCTCGTACGCCAGCGGTTCGTACACGACGCTGACGTCGTGGTAACCGGGGTGATAGATGCCGTAGACGGTCGCCACCGGCACGTCCCACGCCTGCGGTACCAGAAAGTCGAAGCGCTCCTCGCGCGTCTCGGCGGCAGGTTGGTGCTCGCGAACGAACCTCCGCTCTCCACTCGGGTCTACCACCAGGTTGGGGAACCCGCTGTGTGACGGCAGGGAGAAGGGCGAGTCGCCGCCGCGATAGGGCACCGTGCCGGAGTACTCGCTCTCCGCGCCCACCATGTAGCGATGGATGGCGAAGGCCGAGAAGTCACCGAAGCCGTCCCAGGGACCTTCACCGCTGCTGCGGAGCTCGGGACACCAGTCGTTGCGCTGCATCGCATCCGAACGCTCGAGCCCGAACGTTTCGCTGCCTTCGATCTGACAGACAGGCGACACGTATTCGGCGACGTTCTGGTAGTAATTCCAGCCCGTACCGCGGCCGCCGCCGTCGTTACCATTGCCGCCGTAGGGGTACTCGCCGGCCTGGTAAGCGCCCTCTCCCCAGTGCGGCAGGCTCAGGGCGTGACCCATCTCGTGGATGAAGATGCCGTTGAAGTCGGCGCCGACGAAGTTCTTGCCTCCACCCCATCCGCCGGGGTTCAGGCTGCCCGTGTGCCCGTAATAGTAGGTGTAGGCGAACTCGCCGCTGGCGAGGTGCAGCGCGTCGATCAGGCGGAGCGCCGCGGCCTCGATGTTCATTCCTGGAATGTCGATCGCCACGCAGTCTGGTCCCTCGGACTCGCCGTTCCGGCACGGGCGCCGATCGAGCTTGAGCGGCGGCACGCCGCCGTCCGAGTCGGGCGAGACCACGAACTCCGGCAGCGCGAGGCGAGCCGGGAACTTCCCGAAGCGGATGCGCGACGCCGGAACCGCGCCGGCGAAGTCCGCGATCCAGGTGTCGGGAACCGGAGGATCGGTCTCGCCGGCGTTGTAGTTCAAGACATCCATGCGGATCATCACCAGGTTGAGCTCGGGCGCCGCGCCGATCCCCAGCTCATCGGCGCTGTAGTTGAGCTCGGCGTTCCCCGCGGTCACCGTGATGCTGAGCCCAGGCTTGATCCACTCGGGTGGCAACGTCGCGGTGTAGCGATCCGCTTTGTCGTGCTGACTCCAGTCGACGCTCGTCGGCAAGGTGGCGGGCCCCTTCAAGCACAGCTCACCCACTGCCGAGCCGTCGACGGAGGCCACCACGCGAACGTCCGGCGCCGCGCCGGAGCCGGTCACGACCGCCTCGACCAGCGCCGGGCGCCCGCCGACCATGAAGAAGAACGGCCAGCCCGGCTCCATCACGTGCGTTTGCGCGAACGCGACGTGCTCGATCACGGCCGTCGCATTCGTCGCTCCGCTGCACGGCGCGTCGTCGTCGGGGACCGGCAGGTCGTAGACCTCTGCGTCGTACGAGCGGGGCAGCGGACCACCGAGATCAGGTGTCATGCCCCCGGCTCCGCCAGACCCGGCTCCTGCCCCCGCAGAACCGCCGCTTCCCGAGCTGCCGCCGCCCGCGCTGCCAGCCAGCCCTCCGTCTCCGGAGCTTCCCGCGACGCCTGCCCCCGCACCGCCGCCGCCCTGCGCGGGCCCGCCAGCGGCGCTGGGAGCGGCCGCGCCCGGCTCGGTGTCGGAACTGCAACCGGTTCCAATCGTGGCCCAAAAAATCGTGGACAGAAGCAGCGCCAGACCCGAACGACCGCACGTGGGCACCATGCCTTCTGGTCTCACGCGCCGGCCCCAGGCGGGAGATGTCGGAACCTGCACCCCTCGCGTTCATGCGCGGGGCGTGTTGCCACACGTCACGCGCGGCGCATGAAGCTCACGACGCCGAGCACGAGCAGCAAGATCACGCCGACCATGATGACGCCAGTCCAGATCCCGGCCTTGAAGATCTTGCCGATCGCCTCGCAAGCCGGCAGCGCGAGGGCGGACAGCATCATGGTCCAGAGCAGAGCCATTCTTCGGTCTTGTGTCATGGTGCCTCGCCTCCTCGTGAGAGCAAACGCTGGACCAACGCCAGCGCGAGACTCACGGCAGCGAGAGCGTCTGCGCCGGATCGCCGGGGAGCGCCGGGCGCGCCCGGAGCTCGTCGCCGCCCGTGTAGAGCGTGAAGGCGCCGTTCTCGACGAGGGCGCCGTGGTTGGCGCAGACCTGGTTGGCCCAGAGCTGGTAACTCGAGTCGTAGCTCACGCTGGTGATCGGCTGGAAGGCGTCGGCGATGCGCTCGGCGGGGGCGTAGCTCACCGCGTAGAGCGGGATGGCGAGGCAGCTCGTGGCGCTGGGCTCGTCGTAGGCGTTGATGTAGCTGCTGAAACCGCTCGGTGTGGCGCCGTTCTGGACGCGGAGCGCGGCCAGGCGCCTCGGTTCGCCGCCGGCGTCGGCGATGAAGACGCTGTAGTCGGTGCAGCCC
>DATLIL010000771.1:0-6242 GCA_035539475.1 Polyangiaceae bacterium | reverse complement strand
TTCAAGACGGACAAGCACCCGCACACCAACATGGCCAAGGCAGCGCTCAACATGATGACGCGCACTTCGGCGGCGGACTTCGTCAAGGACGGGATCCATATGAACAGCGTGGACACCGGCTGGGTGACGGATGAGGATCCGCTTCACATCGCGGCCCGCAAGACCGAGGAGAGTGGCTTCGCCCCGCCGCTCGACATCGTCGACGGCGCGGCGAGGATCGTGGACCCCATCTTCAGCGGCTTCAACACTGGCGAGCACGTCTGGGGTCAGTTCTTGAAAGACTACCGCCCGACGGCCTGGTGATCGCGATTCACCAAACTCGTCGAAGTGGCTTAGCCACTGCGGTGCTTGCGGCGCCGCGAGCCCAAGCGATAACTTGGATCTATGTCGCGAGGGAGCCGGCTGCCGCTGCTGATCGAATTGCCCGAGCCTTGCTTGGTGGGTTGGGAGAGCATGGACGGCGACGAGCGGGTCCGCTTTTGCAAGCAGTGCAGCAAGCACGTGCACGATCTGTCGGCGCTGACGGTGGCGGAGATCGAGGCGTTGATCGAGGGCGACGGTGTCTGCGTGTCGTTCGAGTTCGAGGCGGATGGCCGGATCCGCACGGCGGATGACCGGTCGCGGCGACGTCGGAGGCCGCTCGGAACGGGGGTGAGCGCGCTGTCGCTGGTGGCGCTGACGGGAACGCTGGCAGCGTGCGACGCGGTTGGGAGCTCACAGGGGGAGGAAGCTCGACCGAGCGTTGCGGTCTCGGCTGCTGCGACGGCTGCGGCGCCGGCGGCGAGTGAAGCGTGCGACGTCAGCGTCCTCGAGGCGCCTCAAGTGGCCTCGGCGCCGGTTCATAGTGACGGACCGACGAGAACTACCGGGGTGATGATGGTGCCCAGGCCTACCGAGAAGAAGGGGGCCAAGCCGGCGCAGTGCTCACCGCCGTACTACGTGGATACGAACGGCGTGAAGAACTACAAGCGCGAGTGCCTGTGATCGTCACTCAGTAGTCGAGCTGGCGGCAGACTTTCATCCAGGGCGGCGCCTTGCCCGTTCGGTCTGCGTCCAGCGTGACACAGCGCACGGCGCGACGACACGCCGCGTTGTCTCCACACCAAGCGCGTGCACGCGCATTGCAATCGCTGTCACGCGAGCAGAGCAGCATCCCGTTGACGGCGTCGCAGGCGTGGGAGCAGCGTGTGAGCCCAGCGGCGTAGGTCATGTCGGTGCAGCACTGCTGCGTTCCGCAGTCGTTCGGCTTGGTACAGGTGTAGACACCCAGCGCGTTCGTGTCGCCTGGCTGCAGCGAGGCCACCGCCATCTCCGCTGCTCTCTCGTCCACGCAGGTCGGCGTGCCGCTCCACAGGCAGTACGGGGTGTCCGTTGGGCAGCGCTTTTCGCCGGCGCAGGTGGCCTGGGTCTCGGCCTGACAATAGCCGTGGCTGCAGCGCTGCCCGCGGGGGCAACGGGTGCCGTCGGGTTCGGAGCAGACGACCGCCGCGCAGGCGCCACCAGGCGCCTCGCAGGAATAGACTTCTTCCGCCGAGGCGAAGCTCCGGCAGCAAGTTTTCGGGGCCGTGCAGTCGCTCGCATCGTCGCAGGCGTAGGAAGCGCCGCCTTCGGGCGCGGACGCTACGCAGGCCCACTCCTGCTTCGCATCGCGGACACAGACCTCCTTTCCGGCCTGGCAGCGAGCCTTGCCGCAGGCGATCGTGCGAATGGTCGACCCGCCGCTGACGTTGCGCTCCGGGAGCTCGCTGTCGCTCGGCGCTGCAGCCTCAACCGGCGCTGGTGCTGCACTCGCAGCCGGCTCCGCCGACGGTGGCGCGGGCGGTTCGGCGGTGCGCTCGAGGGTAGGGGAGCTCGCTGAGGTCGTCGTCGCGGGAGCTGCAGCGCGCTCCGAACGCGCGCAAGAGGCAATGAGCATCATGGCCAGGACGCCCGACAGAAGCAGGGTCACGCGGTTCGTCTTCACCGCGGGCAACGTGGCACACTTTTCAAAGCGAAAGAACGCCGGACCACGCCATCACGGCTGTTTCGCTTCGTGAGCGGTTTTGGCGTCGCGAACCTGCTCTGCTGCCTGGGCGTGAGCTTGTTCAGCCTGCTCGGCTAGCGCGGTAGAGCGCTCGAGCTCGGCATCGTATTTTTGCTGGTCGACGACACTCGAAAAGCGAACCGCGCCGCCCTGGAGCTTCCATTGGCCCCAGTTCTGACGCACGACCTCGGCGGCGTTCGCGAGGTGCTTGCGGCTGTCGATCCCTAGCCGAGTGGCACGCTGGCTCAGCGCCGCCAGCCGAGCGAGCTCTTGTGCGTCTTCCGGCGACGCACCCTGACCGGAAAGACGCGCGCCCTCGCCCTGAAGATAGTGGAGCTCGTCGTTCAACGTGATGTTCTTGCGCAGGCGTTCGAGGTTGCCTTCGAGCGTTTCGCGCGCCGCAAGGCCTGCTGGCGACAGCATGGGGACCGTGTCCAGGCTTTCCAGCGCGACGAGCTCACCCCTCACGGCCGTCAGGCGCTTGGTCAGTACCTGGAGCTGCAGCTCGAGTTGTTTGCTTCCCGAAGAGGCTGTCGGCGCCGAGGCGCTGCCAGCCGCGTGCTTGCTCGATAGCGCGTGCTCGGGCTTCTGGAGCTGGAACACACCGAACGCCGCTGTCACGGCGACGGCAGCCGCCACGACCCATCCCGTACGGACAGCCATGGCCTAGCCGGTAACACGCGGTTGCGCAGCGGTCTCCAATGTGGGTGACGCAGCGACAGCTCCCTTGGTGGAAAAAGTGCGTCGAAACGGAAGGTTGCCAGGTCTCCGTGTTTCGGTGTCGCGCGTCGGGTCGGGGCTCGTCATTTGGCAAAGGCGCGGGTGCAAATGATGAATCGACCGGCGAAATTCCTGTCCCTGTGCATCTGCGGCGCCGCACTGGTCGGCTGCACCGGCTTCATCGATGGGGGCGAGTCCGGCAAGTCAGCGGTCGGGCCAGGGGGATCCGGGGCGGCGGCAGGGACGCCGGACGGCACGTCGGGTACGGCGGGCACCACGGGGACGCCGGGGGCTCCGGGGACGCCGGGCGCCGCCTGCGACATCCAGGCGGTGATGGCCAAGCCCGAAAACGGTTGCGTCAACTCGCTGTGCCACGGCGCTCAGTATCAGGGCGGCCTCGACCTCGCGTCACCCGGTGTCGAAACGCGACTCGTCGACGTTCATTCGACGACGGAGGCTTGCGGCGGCGAGCCGCTGATCGACTCACAGAATCCAGAGAACAGCTTGCTGCTCAGGCTGATCGACCCGGCGCGCTTCGCGGCGGCACCGTGCGGCGTGATGATGCCGTTCGGCACCAAGACCGGTGTGTCGGCCGAAGATCTGAGTTGCTTCGAGAGCTGGGTGACTTCGCTTACCGGCGGCGCGAACCCGACGCCTCCCGTTGACCCTGCTGCCGACTTCGAGCCCGTGTCGCCCGAATCGTACGTCGGCAAGGTGAAGACGCTGCTCACGGGACACGCGGCCAGCCCGGAGGAGATCGCGTCGGTCAAGGCGTCGCCCGAGTCGCTGCGCGAGCTCGTCACTGGCTGGCTCGAGCAGCCCGAAGTCGAGGGCAAGCTGAGCGAGTTCTTCAGCGTCGCCTTGCAGCAGCGCCTGGTTAGCCTCGATTCGCTCGACACGCAGTTCACGCAGGTGCGCGCCGACGCCAAACACCTGGGTCTGTTCCGCCGTAGCCTCGAAGAGTCGTTCGTGCGCACGGCCGTCGACATCGTGCAGCGCCGCAGGCCTTTCACGGACATCTTGAGCACGCGACGCTGGGCGGTCTCCACGGCCACTCTGGTGGCACTCGCTTACCTGGAAGAGACCGCCAAGCAGCTCAAGGACGGCAAGCACACCATCGTGCGGACTGCCGGCGTCGATTCTCCGGACGAGAAGATCTGGCACGTGCCCACCTTGCCGGCGGAGTGCAACACCACGATCGACGAGGAGGAGGTGCTCGATCTCTTCTTCGGGACCGTGCAGTGCGTGGGCCCGAACTACCGCTGGCCAGACCCGATCTTGACCGATGCCGACTACTCGGACTGGCGCTTCGTGGACCTCTCGCAGGCAACCAGCAAGGCGGAGGTGCCGCGCTTCTACGACCTCGAGAAGCTGCGGACGCTGACGACGGTGCCGCTCATGCAGCCGCGAAACGGCTTCTTCACCTCGCCAGCGTTCCTCGCCAACTGGGAGACCAACGAGGACAATCAGTTCCGCGTCACCACCAGCCAGACGCTGATCGTCGCCCTTGGCGAGATCTTGTCCCCGGCCGACCCGACGGTGCCGGTCAGCCTCGACGGCCTGGCCGAGGAGCACGCCCAGCCCGGCACGACCTGCTACGGCTGCCACCAGTTCCTCGATCCCATGCGCCAGTACTTCGCGCGGGAGTTCTCGTTCGAGTACCAGGCTCCCCAGAGCCCGAGCACCATCTCTCCGTCGTTCGCCTTCAAGGGCGTCGTTCAGGATGGCGGCGACATCGACGACTTCACGGAGACGCTGGCGGGGCACCCCAAGTTCCCCACGGGTTGGGTGCAGAAGCTGTGTTACTGGGCCAATTCTCAGCCCTGCGACAGCGACGACCCCGAGTTCGTCCGTATCGCCAAGGCCTTCGTCGACAGCGGCTACGACTTCAAGACGCTGCTCGTCGCGCTGATGTCCTCGCCGCTGGTCACGGGCGCGAGCTACGTGCAGACCTTCGCCACTGCCGGGCCCTTCGTCAGTATCACGCGTAAACAGCACCTGTGCCAGATGCTCGACGCGCGCATGGGCGTCGACGATGCCTGCGGCGTGGCCGCGCTCTTCGCCGGGCTCGTGCCCGAGGACGAGTTCGCGCGCGGCTCGGCGGAGCCGGTGCAGACCGCCGTCACTGGTCTCTTTCACATCGCTGCCGGCGAGCAGCTGTGCCTGAAGCTCGCCAGCAAGCTGGTCGGTGACGCCGCCGCCAGTCGCTTCAAGGTGAGTGAGCCCGCTTCGGTCATCGACGAGCTGACGAGCTCACTGATGGGCCTCCCGCCGGGTCACAGCCGCCACGACGCGACCCGGACCGAGCTCCAGGCTCACTACGACGCCGTGCTCGCCGCCGGCAACACCAAGACCGATGCCCTGCGCTCCACCTTCGTCGTCGCGTGCCAGTCTCCGGACGTGATGGCGATCGGACTCTGAGGAAAGCCATGACACTCTCACGACGCAAGCTCCTGCAGTCCACGATCTTCGGCGCGGGTCTCGCTGGACTGCGCTCCCTCGTTACCGGGCTTCCGAAGAGTTTTCTGCTCGGCGGCTCGGTCGCTCATGCCGCGGAGCCCGTGCCTCCTCAGTACCTGATCTTGCAGACTTCGACCTTTGGCGACCCGATCAACGTGAACGCGCCGGGGGCGTACGTGGCGGGAGCCGAGAACAACCCCCATCCGGAGCTCGCGCCGGCGAACATCACGCTCGGCGAGACCAGCGCCAAGGGCGCGAAGGTCTGGAACACGCTACCCGCGGCGCTGCGCTCGCGCATGAGCTTCTTTCATCACGGCACGTTCGTGAATGCGCACTCCGAGCATCGCAAGGTGATGACCCTGAACGGCTCCGCCAAGACCAAGAACGGCAGCAGTCAGGAAATGCTGGCGTCCGTGTTCGCCAGTGAGGCCGCCGAGGCCCTCGGCACCGTACAGGTCGAGCCCGTTCCGCTCGGCGCCGAGCGCCTGACCTTCGAGGGACGCGCGCTCGACAACATCGACCCGAGCGGGCTCAAGGCGCTCTTCGCCGAGCCTGACGCACTGCTCGAGAGCCTGACTAAGCTCCGCGACCAGGAGCTCGACGCGCTCTACGCCAACTTGCGCCAGAACGGCACGCGCACGCAGCGCCAGTTCCTGGACCGCTATGCCCTGGGCCGCGAGCAGGTGCGGAGCTTGAGCGGCGGCCTGGCTTCACTGCTCGAGCGCTTGCCGGTCGATCCGGACGTCAAGGATTCACCCGAAGACCAGGTGATTGCCGCGGTGGCGCTGTTCAAGCTCAACGTCACACCGGTTGTCAGCATTCATGTGCCCTTCGGCGCGGACAACCACGCCGATCCAGAGCTGCTCGAGGAGCGCGACCAGACGCTGACCGGCGTGGCGACGCTGCAGTTCTTGTGGGACGAGCTCGCCGCGCAGGGCCTGCAGGACCGCGTCACCTTCTGCTCGTTCAACACGTTCGGTCGCGAGCTCAAGCGCAACGGTAGCGGCGGGCGCGATCACAACCAGAACCACCACACTGC
>DATLIL010000770.1:0-5955 GCA_035539475.1 Polyangiaceae bacterium | reverse complement strand
GGCCAACCCGACGGTATTGCCGGAAGCAGAGGGACGAGTCGTTGCTACAGGTACGCGCCTAGCTCGATCAGGCCGAGGGGTATCGTCAGTGCACGAAATACAGGTCACGGTTAGAGGTGAAGGCAGCCCTGCTGTCACGCGCCAGTTCTTTCTCGCTCGCGGCTACACCGCCGAGCTGATCGACCGCGACGGGCAGACCACGTGGATCGTAGCGAGCGGACCGAAGCCGTTGTCGAAGGACCTGATCAACGATCTCGCGCTCGAGCTCTGGGAGTGCAACGCCGAGCTGCGGTCGATCAAGGATCTTCGCTCTCCTTCTCCTCGTCGCGGTTGACCGCGCGATCTTCGAAGCCGTCGGTCTGCGCCTGCAGCGCGACCAGCACCACCCAGTTGAAGCCCTCCGCCGCCGAAGCCGCAGCCGTGGTCGTCGGTGCTCCGATCGTCTGGTAGGCGCCTCGAAACGCACCCTCGAGATTGAGCGCCCGCGTCCACTGGTAGCGCCCGCCGACCTCCCCCGAGTAGAGGTACAGCGCGTTCGGCTGGCTGTGGTGCAGCGACTGGGTGTGGCCCACGCTCCCGTACCAGACGTAGGGCTCCATGGTCCACGTGCCCTTCACGCTGACGTCCAGGCGCTGATCGGGAAGACCGGTCAAGCGATCGATCAAGACGTCGACCTGAGCCAGGGTGTCGATGTCCAGGAACTCGCCGCCCGGACCCGTCTTCGTCCTGTTGCTGAGCGAACCGCCGCCGAGCGCATAGACCTCGGTGCGGTCGGGCAGCGCCGTCGTCCGCGCGACAATAGCGCCACCGAAGAGCTCGGTGCTCGTCGTCGCCGACCAGTCGTGGACCCAGCCCTCGCGCCAGCGCACGAGCCCCGAACGCAGATCCGAGCCGTCGGTAGCGAGCTCCGTGTCCGACCACAGCCGTTCGCCCTCGACCGCGCTCGCAATGCCGTCTCGGCGAGTCGCGCTGTAACGCCATTCCAGGCGCGCACGCGGACCGTGGACGAATGGGATCACGCTGCGGGCCTCGGCGTCGAGACCGCCGTCGAACAGGTAGCCGGCAGCGACGTCGAGCTCGGAGCGCCGTCCGAGCTCGAGCGTCAGGGTCAAGGTGGTGTCGCTCGAGCCGTAGTCGAGTGGCCCGGTGACGGGCACGATGCCCTGCTGACCGTCCACGATCACGGGGTCGGTGGGGCTGGGCGCGAGCGCAGTGTAGGTGCGCGTGCCGTAGGCAGCGCGTTCGGCAAACGATAGCCGCGCCTTGCGCCATTCGAAATCGGCAGTGAGCTCGCCGGTATGCAAGAGATCGACCGTGGCGTCGTAGAACACGTCGGTCAGGTTGAGCCGCGGCACGTAGGCCAGCGCATACCGTGAGCGCGGCAAGGTCAGCAGCAGGCGCGCACCCGCGATCTGTTCGGCGTCGACGGCGTCGCCCGGGTTGCGCAGGCGCAGCTCGGTGCGTTCCATCAAGCCGAAGTCGTACTCCGGCGCCGCCAGCAGGGGCACCGCCAGAGCGCCAAGCAGAGGAAGCAGGACCGTCACTCGACCGTAACCAGGTCGCCGTTCTTCAAGACGAAGTCGGCGGCGCCACCAGCGTTGTCTCGCAGCCCTTCGTAGCTGAACCGCACGCGCAGCCCGGGGCTGCGTCGCACGACGTAGATACGATCGTCGTCGGCGTATTCGCTGAAGCCGCCCGCACTGGCGATCGCCTGCAGCACACCGGAGTTCGGATTGAGGGTGAACACGCCGGGCTTGCCGACCTCGCCCATCACCGTGATGGTGAGCGGCCGGATCTCCTCGATCGCGATGCTCACCGAGGGGGTCTGCAGGAACTTCTGCAGACGCTGCTGCACCTCGCGTGCGAGCTCGTTGGGCGTCTTGCCACGCGCGTCCACGTCACCGACCAGAGCGACCGTCACCTTGCCGTCAGAGCGCACACGCGCGCGACCCGAGATGGCGGGCTCGTTGTAGACGCGAATGTCGAGCAGGTCGCCTTCGTCGATGGCGTACGCGGAGGGTCGCGTCACGCCCTGGGGCAGATCCTGCACCCAGGTGTACTGGCCGGAGGATCCGCAGCTCACCAGCGCAGCCGCGAGGATCCACGAACACGAATTGCGCCGTAATCGCTTCACGCCGGTGATGTATGCAGCTCGCGTGCCTCGGGCGAACGACGCGGAATAACACTCAGCGTGCGCTTCTTGCAGGTGCTGGACCCGCTCCTTAACTTTCTGGGACCTGCAGCCTTTACCGGGAAATTTTTCGCGAGGTGCATGACGTGAGCTCGCTGTCCGCCATCATGGCGCTGAAGATCAAGGGTAGGCACTACGCCGACAACATCGGGCGCTGTGACATCCTGTTCGATTCCTTTCGCTACTTCGGCCTGCGCTCGCTGTTCTCGGAGTGGCTGATCGTCATTCCCGGCGCCGAGCAAGAAGCCATCACTCGCTACGCGCGCGCCTGGCAAGACTTCCCGATCCGCTTCGTGGTCGAGGACGAGTACCTGGAGGTGTTCAAGCGCTTCTCGAAGCTGCACCAGGTCCGCAACTGGCACCGCCAGCAGATCATCAAGCTGATGTGCGCCGAGCTCGTGCAAAACGAGTTTTTCATGGTGCTGGATCCGGATATTTTCGCGGTCAAGGCGGCGCATGCCGGCGATCTGATCGTGAACGGGCGCGCCATAGTCGAGGCAGATCGCCGCGAGTGGCACGCCGAATGGTGGCGCGATTCCGCAGACCTGCTCGGCGTGGATCCGGGCCTCGAGCTACCCGGCATGGGCGTGACGCCGGCCATTCTCTCGCGCGACGCCTGCCGCGGGCTGACCCGCTACATCGAGGATCGCCACCAGCGGAGCTGGCACGAGGTCTTGCTCTCTCGCTACGCCACGCAGTGGACCGAGTACACGCTCTATAACCTGTACCTGGAACACACCCGCCAGTTCGATCGCTACCACGTGACTCCGGCGGCAGCCGGCTTGAAGCAGCGCCTGCACTCGCCGGCGCCATGGGGAGTATGGAAGAGCGGCGACTACGAGAAGCTCGACGTCGCCGGCCTGTTCTCTGCCGACAACCCCGGCCTGTTCAGCGTGGTGCAGAGCAACGTCGGCGTGACGCCGCAGTGCATCGCCGCCGACTTCGCGCCGTTCGTGCCGCTCCGCGTGCAGGACTACGAGCGCGCCTCGGTCAGCTTGCTGGAGCGCGGCCGGGAGTTCTACGGTGCCGCGCTGCGCCGCGGTCTGCGGCTGTTCCAGGAGCGCGGGCGGCGCTTGGCCCCCGAGCTCGCCCCATCACCAGAGCCGCGGCGGCCGCTGCGGTAGGACCACGACGGGCTCGGCGCGACGGGGTCGGAAGCCGCGCCAGGCGCCGACCTTCACGGCCGTCTTGCCGGCCACGACCATGGCAAAGCCGACCAGATAGATCGAGGTCCACGTGCCGAGCGCCATGTCGCCGTACAGGTGCACCATGTAGATCATGATCATGGAGAACGACGACAGCGCGGCGGCGCGATCGAACGGTTCCGCGGCCATGCGGTAGGCGCGGGCCGCGAAGTAGAGCGTCACCGCGAGCATGCTCCAGATCAACGTGAAGCCCACCAGGCCGGTGTAGGCCCACAGCCCGAGCAAGCTATTGTGCGGCAAGTAGGGCTCGAGCTCGTACTCGTCGAGCACGCTCGGCAGCTTGATCGCCTCGATGTAGGGATGTCCGAAGCCAGTCCCCGCGACGGGGTGGGCCTTGACCGTGGTCATCAGGTTGAAGTTCTCGAGGTCGCGCCACTCGCTCGACTTGTCCACCTCCGAGTCGACCATCGAGCGCACGATGCCGACCGGGGCGAAGATGCCGCTGCCCGAGCCCCAGCCCACGGCCACGTAACCGAGCACGAACGGCAGCGAGAACAAGACTCCACGCACGATCGCGACCTTGAACTTGGTGCGCCTGGAGAGCACGAACATGAAGAGCCCGGCCACGCCGAGCTCCGGCCAGACCAGCCGTCGGTCGTTCGCGATCATGCCGAACAGGAGCAGCGCGAGCAGCGGTACGCAGCGCACCAGCGCGCGAAAGGTGGGGCGTTCCAGCCAGTGCGCGGCGACCATGCAGGCAGCCAGCGCGAGCAGCATCGAGTCGTGGTGCGTGGTCGCGTACTCCGCTTCCGGGAATTGATTGCGCAGCCAGATCGCCAGCACGCTCTTGATGCCCGCCGCCCACAAGATCAGCCGCGCGAAGCTCCGATAGTGCTCGTGGCCGGGCACCACCGCCTGCATGAAGAGAAACATCAGGGGCAGGTAGATGACGTGGTGCACCTGCCACAGCGCGAAACGATTGGCTCCTCCGCGAGCAAGGCCGTAGGCCCACCAGACCAGGGCGGCCACGATACAGATCACCGCCGCGTTGACCAGCGGCTTCGGACTCGGCGTCGAACCGCGGATATCGAGCGTCGAGCCGGAGACGCGCCGCCCGAGGTAGATGCAGACCAGGAGCAAGATGATCAGGTCGCTGCCGGTCATGACCAGCGCGCCGGATCCGAAGGAGTGTTTGAGCTGCGCCAGGAGCAACTTGCCCAGGTCGTAGAGCGGAGACTTCCACAGGCCCGCCGCCGGGACGTCGCCCGGGTTCTCGAAGGTCAGGCCGATGAACATCATGACCATCAGCGGTACGCGCAGAGGCAGCTTGAGCAGCGCGTACAGCACGACGAACAGGATCACGGGCAGGAGCGCGAACAGCGCGCCCTTGCCCAGCACCGTCACGGCCAGCACCGTGACGAAGGCCAGCGCGCCGATCGCGACGGTGAAGCCGAACAACCGCGGCTGCCCGTCGCGACCTGCGAGCGCGCTGGGATCCACCGAGTGCCTCACGGTCTGGACAGCTCGGCCCTGGCGCGCACCGTGGCCAGCACTGGCAGCGCCAGGAACTGCTCCACCTGCCAGGCGTCCTGAAGCACGCCGCGCTTGAGCTCGAGAGCGATCGCCGCGAGCAGACCGAGGAACAGACCGCCGAAGACGGCGCCGAGAATCACCACGAGTGCGTTCGGCGACATCGGGTTCTTCGGCACCTCGGGCGGCGTGACCATGGTGTAGCGGAACTTGAAGGCCGCCTCGGCCGTGTCGAGAGCGATGCGCGCGCGCTGGATCTGCTGCTCGAGCTCCTGGTAGCTCGTGATCGAGTACTTGAGCTTGGCGCGCGCGTACTCGATCTCCGGGTCACGTTCCTCGGCCGGCACCTGCTCGATGCGAATGACCTCGTCGTTGGCGGCGCCGCGCGTGCTGCCACCCCCAGCGCGACCCATGGACGGGCGCGGCACGGGCTCTCCGGCTGCGGCGGCGAGAGACGCCAGGTGACCGTGCTCGGCTTCGAGTCGGCCGAGCTCGAGGCGCAGGTTCTTGACCTGAGGAGACTCGCGCTGCGCGGCCGCCAGCGATTGCCGCAGGTCGACCATGGCCGGGTGCGCCTCGGTGTACGAGCCGCGCTTGTCCTCCACTTGTGACGTGAGCTCGGCCACGCGCCGCTGCCGGAACTCGTCGAGCTCGCGGATGGCGTTACGTTTGGTCTCGATCATCACGCCGAGCTCGGCCATGCGTCGCACCGATTCGTCGTCGAGCTTGGGCGCCTTGGCCACTGGCGCAGCGGGCACTGGCGCGGCCGGGGCGGCGGGCGTCGCCGGTGCATGCGTGGGTGGCGGGGGCGGAGCCAGCGGAGCGAGCTTCTCGCCCGCCTTCTTGGCGCGGATCGCCTGGATCTCGCGCACCGACGTGTCGATCTCGCGCCTGAGCTGGGCAGCGTGGCCCTCGAGAATGGAGGTGTGCTCGGCGATCGCCGTCGTTTCCTCGACGTGTTTGGCTTCGAGGAATGCCCGCTGCGCGGCGTCGACGATACGATAGCCGATCAGCGCGTCGGGCCAGGTCACCTCGATCGAGACCTGACCCGTGGTGTCGTCGTTCTTCACCACGAGCTGCTTCTTCAGG
>DATLIL010000769.1:0-3217 GCA_035539475.1 Polyangiaceae bacterium | reverse complement strand
CGCGCGCGTCACGATCAGCCCGGACAAGGTCGAGATCGAGGATCTCAGCGTGGTCGGCGCGGGCGGCGATCTGACGGGCTCGGTGTTGATCACGCCGCGCCTGGTCACGCTCGAAGCGCGCGGCCAGAACGTGGATCTCGACGTCCTGGCGGGCCTCGCCGGCCTCCCGCGCGGCAAGCTCGGCGGTAAGCTCACCATCGACGCCGACGCCACCGTGGCCGACGACGTACAGAGCGGCCGTGTGCGCCTCGAGCTCGACCGCGGCTCGATCGAGGGTATTTCGGGGCTGAAGCTCGCGCTCGAAGCCTCCCTCGACGGCGACAGCGTCGACGGCAGCGCACGCGCGGAGATCGCCGGCCTGGCCAAGGCCTCAACGCAGTTCGACGTCACGCTCGCGGGCAAGGCCGCCGATCCCGAGTCCTGGCGCCGCGCCACGGGCCGCGTCGAGTTCCGGCTCGACGAGCTCGAGCTCTCGAACCTCGTCTACCTCTTGCCGAAGAGCGCCCGCATCGAGGACGTCGAAGGCAAGCTGACCGGGCAGGTCATCGCCACGCGCGAGAACCCCGACGACCTGCCGTCGCTCAGCATCCTGGCCGGAACGCAGGGCCTGCGCGTCGAGCAGGCGGCAGAAAAGAAGGGCGATCCTCCGCTCGTCGTCGAGGGGATCGAGGTCCAGCTCGGCAGCCGCATCGACGGCCCGAGCGGCGACGTGGACGCCTCGGTGCGCCTGGTCGATCCCCAGGGTGGCCTGGCCAGCGCCTCGGCGCGCACCAACCTGCCGCTCGGAGAGCTCGTCGCCCAGCCCCAGAAGATCTTCAGCGAGCTCTCGCAAGCCACGCTGCTCGGCAAGGTCGTGGTCGACCAGCGGCCGATCGAGACGCTGCCCGCGTTCATCCGCCCCAAGGCGATGAACGGAACGTTACGCGCCGAGGCCACGCTCGGCGGTAGCTGGCAGAGCCCGCTGGTGACGGCCAAAGGATCGCTCGAGAGTCTGGTCGTCGGAACCTCGAGCGAGGCCGTGCCGGTCGACGTGTGCGCCCAGCTCGACTACTCGCATCAGAACGCCGACTTCACGCTGAGAGGCGAGACGTTCTTGCACGAAAATGGCCGTTTGTGCTCGGGGCGCCGAGTGGGGCACCTGCGTTCTATTGGTCAGCTCAATATCGGCGAAGCGGCCATCCCGGGCGGCCCGCCGCGACTCTTCCAGGGCGAGGCGCTGCTGCTGCTGGAGGGTCTGCCGCTCGAGATGATCGCGCCGCTCGGCGCCAACGGCGTGCGCGGGCAAGCCCACGGCCGCATCGTGCTCGAGCAAGACAGCGACGGCAGGCCGAACCTCAATTCGCGCATCGAGCTCAAGGACGTACGGGTCGAGAGCGCCGCCATCGGCAACGGTCAGCTCAACGTACGCTCGGACGGCGAAATGCTGCGCGTCGTCACGACCTTCGACCAGGACGAGAAGAGCCGCCTGCAGGGCGAGCTCACGGCTTCGCTCGCCTGGAATGGCCTGGCACCGGACCTCGACCGCGGCCAGCCGCTGCTACTCGAGGGCCGCGCGCAGCACGTCGACGCCGTCATGCTCTTGCCCGCACTGCGCGACGTCTTCTCCGAGCTCTCGGGCCCGATCGACGGTCGCGTCCGGCTCGAGCTCACGCCCGATCTCGCGGCGCGAGAAGATCGCTGGCAAGGCGATCTCGAGGGCGATCTGGCGATGACGAACGGCTCGATGCAGTTCGCCGGCCTCGGCATGCGCCTGTCGGACGTGCGCTTCGGCGCCAAGACCAAGCAGGTCGGCGGCCAGACGGTGATCGAGGTACAGAACTTCTCCGCCACCTCGCGTGCACGAAAGCCCAACGTCTTTGCACAGGGCTGGGTCTCGTTCGAGAAGCTGAACCTCGTCCACGCTCGCGCCAACGTCAGGCTGGACGACGTGCCGATCCTGATCCAGGGCGTCTCGCAAGCCAACGCCAATACGGGCAATCGCTGGGCCGTCGTCGACCTGGTGCCGGAAGAAGACAGGATGCTGGTCACCATCGACGTGCCCAAGTTGACAGCGGAGTTACCGCCGTCGAGCGGGCGTGACGTGATCTCGATCGACCCGAACCGCTCGATCAGCGTGCTGCAACCGCTGTCCGAGCCGCGCAAGAAGAAGAGCGACGAGCCGGCCAAGCCCTGGGAGCTCGTGTTCGTGCTGCGTGACGACGTCAAGGTCTCTCGTTCCGATCTGAACGTGCCCATCAGCGGGGAAGTCACGCTGAGCCTGGCCGACGAAGTCGACGTCTCCGGCGGCGTGAAGCTGAGACCCGGTGGTCGCGTGCAGTTCGCGGGCAAGACCTTCGTCGTCGAAGATGGCGAAGTGATCTTCGACACGGACGATCCCGGCGATCCGCACCTGCGGGTGCGCGCCAGCTGGCGGGCGCCGGAAGGCACCACCATCTACCTCAAGGTGCGCGGCACCTTCAGCAAGGCCGAGCCGACCTGGGAGAGCGACCCCCAGCTGAGTCAGGACCAGATCTACGCGCTGCTCCTGGGCGGCTCCACCGGCGATCAGAGCAGCGGCAGCGGCACCGCCAGCGCCACGGCCGTCGGCCTCGGCGGCGACCTCCTGGGCAAGGTCCTGAGCGACTCACCGCTACTGCGCAGAGTGGCGGTGCGCGGTGGCAGCGAGCAGTCGCTCGACGACCGCACGTACCAGACGTACACCGCCGCTTACCAGGTGACGGACGAGATCTCGGTCGAGACCAGCTACAAGACTTCGGACGCGAGCGGGGCCACTGAAAGGAACGAAGAAGTCAGCGTCACTTTCGACTGGCGCTTCCGCAAGAACTGGTCCCTGCGCACCGAGGGCGGCACTATTGGCGCGGGTCTAGACTTGCTCTGGACGCATCATTACTAGGGCCGCTGCGCGGCCTAGTAATGATGCTGGTTTTGTTTGTGGGCTCGGCCCGCTTCGCGTGCTCGGCCCGCTTCGCGGGCCTCGCGGGTTTGTGTTTTGCGAAGTGCCTGCGAAATGCCGCCTGGCCTTCCGGGTGTTCTGTTAGCCAGCCGCGCCTGTTCGGTCAGTTTGTCGTGACTCGGGTCTCGTTCGTGGATCGAGATCTGTTCTTCCAAGATCCCTGAGGTCGTCGCGGCTCGGCCGCTGACGCGGCCTCGCGGAAGTCCAACAACGATGGGCGGCATGCATTGCTGCGCAGGTAGCCCGCTTGGACCGCCCCAAAAG
>DATLIL010000768.1:0-6959 GCA_035539475.1 Polyangiaceae bacterium | reverse complement strand
GCCGCCTAACTGAGCAATGAACCTCTTGTAAGGACGTCAAGCGACTTGATCTGAGGACGGGGGGCGGCCGAGAGGGCGTACGAGATCGTCGAGGCGAGGAGCGAGAGGCTGCTGCCCGGGGAAGTCGTACGCAGAGTGAGTGTCGAAGGAGTCGGGATCCGGAGTTCGTCAGCGAGGGTAGCCGAACCTCTTGCGTCGGATGTCCGCTGGGCGGCATCGAATCAGCTGCATCGGGTATTGTGCCTTGCCAATTTCCTCAGGGTGCCTCGGGACTGTCGGTGCTCTTGCGGGTAGCAGAGCGGAGGTTCATTGGAAGGTCACCCTGACGAATCCGAGCTCTTCGACGGAAAGGTTACTGGGTGGTTCGCTCCTTCAAGCGGGAGCCGTGGCTTGTGAAAGTCGGAGCCGTGTGAGATCGAACAGCTTGGTACTGTCGAGCGGCACGCCGCGGGCAACGTGGAAGAGGGCCTTGGCGAACTTGCGCATGAGGGCAGTGACGGCCTTGGCGCGTCTACCGCCGTCACGAGCGATCTTGGCTTCGTACCAGGCGCGAGCGATGCGGTCCTTCTGCAGCCATCGACACGTCGCGAGCCAGAGGTATTGCCGGGCACGGGAGGGGCCGCGTTTGGTGAGTTTCAGGAGGCCCTTGTGCTTGCCGCTGCTGCGCTCTTTGAGATTGAGGCCAAAGGCCTTGAGGTAGGCGCCAACGGAAGCAAATTCGCGTCCGTCCCCAACTTCGGTGACGAGCACCGCGGCCGTCGTTCGTCCAACAACGGGAGCTATGGCGCGCGCCGGGCCGTCCGCGCCGAGCGCTTCCACGCGGGTTTTGGCTTCCTTGAATGCACGGAGCGAACGGTGCGCTTCGGAGGCGAGCAGCATCAGCGCGGCGCGCTCTTCTGCCAGCATTTCAACGCCGGCGGTGGTCGTTGCCGCGCGCACGACGGCGTCGATCTTTTCATCCGACATCAGGCCATGGCTCATGCCACGCATCAGCCGCCGTGCTGCTTCTGTATCCCGCGCGAGGTCGGCAGGTCCACCGATCCTACCGAGTACGGCGAGGAGGGTCGCGCTCGTGAGCTCGAGCATGACTGATATCTCTGGCCAGTGTCGAGCGAGGTATCCCTCCAGTTTGTGGACGAGGCGCAGGTAGTGCTCGTGATGGAGGTCCATCTGCAGGATGGACGCCTGGAGGCGGCGCTTGTCGTCCGTCGGCGCGCACCAGGGCGCCGATTGGCCGTCGAGATGAAGCTTGGCGATGATGCCTGCGCTCTTCGCGTCGTGGACGCTTGGCACGCCGTCGTACACCTCACGCGCATCGTACGTCTGCTTGCCGCTCACACGGAAGACAGGGAATCCACGGTCAACCAGCTGTTGCCGAAGAACGTCGCCGTACGTGCCCGAGGACTCCATTACGATCTGCACCGCCAGTCCTGAAGCACGCACGGTGTCGAGCAGCGCCAGGAACTCGCCGTTGTCGGTCGGATTCCTCCACGCCACCGTGGCGAGCACCCTCGGTGGTCCTGGTACGCCGTCTGTGAGCGCCGCGACCATGTCGACCTTGGCCACGTCGATGGCCACGACCAGCCGCCCGCTACGAAGATCCAGCGCCAGCGCCGCGATGTCGACGTCCTGGAGAGCCCGTTTTCTATAGGTACGTTTCTTCATGGACGACCTTCTGCACGTCTGCCTCGCTGAGGTGGACTTTCTGGCTTCCTCACTCCCACGCCGGCATAGCTGACTGTCGGCGGAGTTCGTCGCGTCCGGGAAGCGTGTGGCTGGCGCCCGCGGTGCGGACAATTTTACCGCGGGCGCCGGTCGTGCTTCGGGGGTGAACTCGTACCGGCTTGCCCGCCGCAGGTTATTGCCAGTACGTTGGCCGGACAAGGGAGCGACAATGCCGGAATCGAAAGCCATCCGAACTCGGTTCGAGCACGCAAACCCGATCTTGAATGTCGCCAGCCTCGCGCGGAGCGTGCGGTACTACGTCGATGTTCTAGGGTTCACCAACGCCGAATGGGGTAGCGACGCCTTCACGTGCGTGAGCCGAGACGGCGCCAGCATTTACCTGGCGCAAGGTGCTCAGGGTCAGCCCGGAACCTGGGTGTGGCTCGGCGTGGAAAACGTCGCGGTCCTCTACGACGAGTACAGCAAGAGTGGCGCGACCATCCTGCAACCACCGGAGACCTTTCCCTGGGCTCGTGAAATGAAGGTCGGGGATCCGGATGGGCACGTTCTTCGGTTCGGATCCGATCCGGAAGACGAGGCGTGATCGCGAACAGCTGCGAGCATGCTGCAGAAAATCCGGGTTGGACGCCGCATGCCTTGGACGTCGTCGAGCGGGCTTGCGCCTACCATGGAGGGCTTGGACTCTGGCGTCGTTTACGGACGATTCGACTGATTCCGGACCGTCTCTCCGGCTTGGTCCCCTGGCTCAAGGGCGTCGGGCGCACCTTTCCGCTCCCCGAGGTATTCGAAGTCGCTCCTCACGAGCGCATCGCACGATTCATCGGCTATCCGGGACCGGAGCAGGTCGGCGTTTTTCAGGACGGTGGCGTTCGAATAGAGCGCGTCGACGACAAGGTAGTCAGCACCGAATCGAACAATCACCGCAGCAGCTTTCGAGGCTTCTCGAAGTATCGGCGGTGGTCGGTGCTCGATGCGTTGTACTTCTTCGGGTACGCGTTGACGCACTACCATTCCCTGCCATTCAGCCTGCTCGAGGGGCGCCTCATTCGCGCGACCACCTCGGGCACCAGTCGGGCGCCGCTAGATGTTCTCGAGATCGAGCTGCCCGCCGACCTGCCGACGCACTCTCGCGTGCAACGGTTCTATTTCGATGGCGAGGGACGGCTCACGCGCCACGACTATCACGCTGAGATCATTGGCTGCTGGGCTCGCGGCGCTCACTTCTGGAACCGCCAGGTCCGTGTCGCAGGTTTCCCGGTCTCCCTGGAGCGTCTCGTCCTCGCACGAGTCGGAACCAGAACCTGCCCGCTGACAGCGCTGCGCGCCACGTTCCTCGGCGCGGAGGTCGATGTCGAATGACGAACATGCGATCGCAGGACTACGATCCTTCTGCACTCGGGGACGTCGATCGCGTCGACGCTTTGAGAATTGACCCGACGGTGCGTGTTCAGTCCATCGGGGATTTCGTGCGTTCGGGGCTCATCGGGCTTCCGGTGCAAATCACCGGGAGCGATGCGCAGAAAATCGCCGAGCTGTGGCGTGCCCTCCGGCCCGCAGAACAAGCGCGCTGCCACATCCCTCCTTATGGGCTGCGCTTCTGGAACGGCAGCGCCATGATCGTCGAGTGCTCCCTTTGTTGGGAATGCAATAACGCCTTCGGATTTGTCGGCGAAGAGCCGTGCGGTTTCACCTTTGACGCGAACGCGCTCCCCGCAGCGGCCCTTCTCATGCAATTGCGCAACGTGTTCACGACCGGTGGAGCGTAGGCACGGCAGCGAGCATCGACACTAATGGACGACGAACCGAACGAAGATTGCGAGACCCTGATGTTCTTGCCCGGAGCGGGGGGCGATACGACGTTGTGGAAGCCGGTTGCGGATCTGCTCTCGCATCGAGGTCAAAGGCGGTTCTTCAGCTGGCCGGGTTTTGGCGGAGCGCCGGCAGATCCGTCAGTGCGGGGGATCGACGATCTCGTGGCGCGGGTGGTCGCTGAAATCGCGGGTCCCGTGGTGCTCTTCGCGCAGTCCATGGGCGGAATCATTGCGCTGCGGGCGGCTCTCGCCGTGCCAGGGCTCGTTCGTGCCCTGGTTCTTTCCGTCACGTCGGGAGGCATCGACGTTCGAGCTCTCGGAGCGGTTGATTGGCGCCCCGAGTTCGAGCAACGGAATCCTCAGCTGCCGCGATGGTTTCTCGACGCTCGCGACGACATGACATCGGAGCTCCACGGAATCGGCGCGCCAGCCTTGCTGCTCTGGGGCGATGCCGATGAGATCAGCCCGATAGCAGTTGGGCGCCGGCTCAACCAGCTGCTTCCACGCTCCTCCCTGGTCATCCTGCCCGGCGGAACGCATGATCTGGCGCGGGAACGAGCCAGGGAAGTCGCTCCGCACATCGAGCGGCATCTCCGGCGATCGCTGCCGCGAACGTTAGGCTGACAAGGGACCCGGAAACCTGAAATACTGCCCACGACTTGACCGCGCGCCTCAAAACCAAACGCAAGACCGGCCGCCTGCCGCACACCGCCGCTCGGATCAGCAAGTTCGAGCAGGACTTCGGGCTGAAGCTTCCGCCGCGATACAAAACCTTCCTGCGAGAAGTCGGGGCGAGTGACGTATCGCTCCAGTGTGCGGTGCTGGAGCCCACGCCGTTCGGACAGACGGTGCCCTTCCGTGAGTTCTTCGGGTTCATGAAGGACGAGAACAGCTCGGTGGATCTTCGTTCCAACACGGAGTTCGCGGACGCGGCGCCGGTCGCCTTTCCGATCGCGTCGGACGACTTCGGGAACTGGATCTACCTGATGTGCGCTGGTCCCTTCGCGGGCGCGGTCTTCTTTCACGATCACGAAGGGCGCGCGTCATGGCCTGTTCGAGAGTTCCGCCGACGCTTCCCGAATCTGCACCCGGGGATACAGAAGTACCTGGAACTCCGTCGCGCCAAGAAGCTGCCCAAGAAACATCCGGCTCTCACTGACTTCTACCGCCTGGCAGATTCCTTCGCGGCTTTTCTGAAAGCCTGCAAGCCGGCGTAGCGCGTCGACGTACGTCGAGGTTCAGCGTTACGTTGGGGCTGCGGCCCGCGGCCTCTCGCTGCTCTATCTAATTTTCGGAACAGTTGCCTTCGTGCTCGCCGTGAGTGTTTCTTAGTCCGTGAACGCTCGGCGGAGCGGGGTCGCGAGGTTGCCCTTCTTTCCGATGGCGACGCGCTCGAGGCCGAGCCACGTCGCCATGGCGCGGAGCTCGACGGCGAGGGGGCCGGCCACCGTGGCGGGTTTCATGCCTCCCTCGGTAGCCGCCCCATGGACGAGGAGTGCGCTGGCGTCGCGATCCGACTTGAGGTCGACGCGCGCGGCGAGGCGCTCGCCGAGCAGGAACGGGAGCACGTAGTAACCGAAGCGGCGTTTCGGCGCGGGTGTGTAGATCTCGATGCGGTAGTGGAAGTCGAAGAGCCGCTCGGTGCGCTTGCGCTCCCACACCATCGAATCGAACGGCGAGAGCAAGGCGGCACCGGTGGCGGCCCGCGGCGTTGCCGCATCGCGGTGCATGTACGCGGGGTGCTTCCAGCCTTCGACTGTGACTGGCAAGAGCGTGCCGGCTTCGACGAGCTCGGCGATGCGCGCTCGAGCGGTCGTGCGAATGCGGAAGTAGTCGGCGATGTCGGAGGCCGTGCCGACGCCCAGGGCTCGCGCGGCTCGCTCCAGCAACGCGCGCTGCGCATCCTCGACGGCTGGCGTCGGTGCCGCGAGCACGGCCGCGGGGAGCACTCGCTCGCTGAGGTCGTAGACCCGCTCGAACTGCGTGCTGCGCCGCGCCGCCGAGAGCGCGCCGGCCCAGAAGAGCAGCTCCAGCGCGCGCTTGTGATCGCCCCAGCTCCACCACTTGCCGGGCCGTCGCTTGGCGCTCGCGTCCGACATTTCGCTGGCCGCGAGCGGGCCCCGGGTGCGGATCTCGTCGAGCACGCCCTTCACGTATTCGGGCTTCTTCTTGCCGAGCGCGATCAGGCTTCCCCAGGCGCCGTTCTGAAAAGCCTCGGCCATGCGCCAGCGCAGGAGCGGTTGGAGCTCGACCGGCGCGAGGCATGCCGCGTGCGCCCAGTACTCGAACAACGAGCGTTTCTCGACCGCGCGCGGCAAGAGCGCTCGATCATGCGAACCGAGCCGCGCCCACAGTGGCAGCTCTTGCGACCGGCACAGGACGTTCACCGAGTCGATCTGGACGAGCTGCACACGCCGGAACATCTCGGCCAGCGCCGCCTGCCCGGTACGCGCCGGCCGCGGACCCGCGAGGCCCTGCGCCGAAAGCGCGATCCGTCGCGCCTCGGCGATGGAGAGCTCGGTACGGCGCGGCATCGGCGCAGTATACGAAATGCCTGTCCGTCGGCATCCCCCCTGATACAAGCTCGACAGACCGTGAATCATTGGTACCCGCGCGCTGGTGGCGCTACGCGTCCTTCTCACGCCTGGTACTGGGGTTGGGCGCTCTACGTGAACCGGCGCGGCTTCTCGAGTGCGTTCATTCGTCTGGCAGCGTTGGGCGCGGTCGTTCTGGTCGGGGTCGCGCTGTTCGCGAATCGCTGGTTCGTACCCATCGCGACGGTCGGCTTCGCCTTGGCGTTCGTGGTCTTGCTTCACTCGATTGTAGGTCACGCCCTGGTCTACGGCCGACCATCCGAGCGCTACTTCGATCGCTTGCTCGCGCTTGGTGGCGTCAAGTCACCGGAACGCGTCGCCGACCTGCATATTGGCACCTGGCGTCACAGCTATGCGTTGCACGATCGTTTGCCCTCTGCGCACGTCGTCTCGATCGATATCTGGGCCGCAGGCGTCGAGGCAACCGAAGGAGCGGTGCGTGAGCTTCGCGAGCTCGAGCTGCCCCCGGCTCCAGCGCCACGACTCGAACCGCTCCGTGCCGGCGATGGAAAGCTGCCACTGGGCGACGAGAGCGTGGACGTCGTCGTCATGGGTCTGGGCAGCCACGAGGTCGAGGGTGAAGCCCAGGAACAGCTCTTCGACGAGGCACGCCGCATCCTCAGGCCTGGTGGCACTTTGCTCTTCTTCGAGCACGCCAAGAACTGGCAGAGCTTTCTGATATTCGGCCCTGGCATCGCGCACTGGACCGAGCGTGAAGAATGGACGCGGCGCCTGGCCAAGCGCTTCCACAATGTCCGCAGCGAGCGCACCCTGCTCGCCGTCGATCTGTTCGCCGCGGACGGTTAGCGCCGGCTCCGGCAGCTGGCACTGTTGCGTGCTAGAACTGTGGGGATGCGGTTGGTGGGAT
>DATLIL010000767.1:0-8719 GCA_035539475.1 Polyangiaceae bacterium | reverse complement strand
GTCCTTGTCCTTCTCCGGGGCAGTGGAGCTCAGACGCGTCGACAGGAGCTCGAGTCCGCGAGACATCGCGTTGCCGGCCGCCTCGGCAACGACCGCTCCCAAAAAGGCTCCGAGCCGTCTGACGGCTTTTTTCTGGCGCTTCCGTTTGCCCATGATCTCCCACCATCACGTGCCGATGGTCACCTCGCTGTGTCGCGAGAGCCGCCTCTTGAGGTCTCCGGCGATCTCCCGAGCGCGCATGCGCAGCCGGGGACTCTGAACGGCGAACGCCGCCAGACTCATCAGCGAAGCTCCGAGCCCTAACTTGATCGGATTGTTGCGGACGGCCTTGCCAGCCTTCCTGCCAGCCTTGCCGAACGTCTTCCCCAGCGACTTGTACGGCTTGGTCATGATTAATAACCCATGCATCGGCCATGCCCCCCGAGTTACGCGCCTCAGGCAAAAATAGCCTGGTTTCGGCTCTTCGCTCGCCTGCGAGCTGCGCTCGCCGTGACAGTTTGGTCGAGCCAGTGACGAGCTTGCGCAACGGCTAAATCACTGTGCGACGACAGGCGAGAAAGCTACTCTCGGGCTGTGACGCGCCGTGGATGGGTCTGGGGCGCCTGCGTGGCCGCATGGACGCTAGTCGGTTGTGATTTCGACGACCGAGGGCCACCCACTTACGCGGTCCCGCAACGGTGGGCTGACGCGGGCCCGGACGCCGAAGACGCCGCACCGCCACCGCCTGCGCAGCCGGAGCTCGCCAGTCCCTTCGGACGGTGGGGCATGTTCGCTTTCGAGGATCCCGTTGCCATCGACATCACGGGCCCCTTCGGGATCGGCTGTTACGCCGGGCTGCCGGATCCCCAGGGGTGGAACGAGCGCGACGAGTGCACACCGCTCGAGGACGTCCGCGGCGACGGCCAGCACCTGGAGTTCGCTTTCATGGCCGAGACATACCGCTACGCTGCGGACGTCATGTTCTCGACCGATGCCACGCGCATGGCCGGACGCTTTCATGGCGTCGGTGGCTGGTCCACCCGCACGACGTCATGGCTGCGCCTCGACGACGGCGAGGTCTGGCTCAAGTACCACGGCGAACAGGCGATGCTCGACGCGCTGCGGCCTCGCGGCGGCGGATTCGTGATGCTGCTCGAGCAGGGTCCGGTACCCGGCTTCGAGCGAGGCATCGAGTACGACCTGTCGCTCTCTGTTCAGGGCTACGGCGCTTACCTGGCCGGAGATCTCGGCGCTTTCTGGGGCGACGAGATGCGGTGGAACGAGGAGGACGAGATCCTCAGCGTCGGTCCCGTACCTGTTACGGACCCGTCCCTCGCCGTCAGCCTGACGATGGATTTCAGGCGCGGCGACACGGTGTGGGTGGTCGCCACGTGGGCCTCGGGCTTTTCTTCCACCTTCGCGGCGACGGCTCGGTAGGCCTCAGCGAGCCAACGTTGCTTCAGGGCGGATGTAGGCCCGTCGCTTCAGCTCTCCACCGAGAATGCGAGCACGCTGGCGTACCCTCGGGCTTCCAAAGGCTGCGAGCCCGATACCCAGCAACGACAGGCCGAGACCACCAAGACCAGCCCCGACGGGGTTCTTGCGTGCCGACTTCACCAGCCGGTTCCTCAGCACCCTACTCCGAAGAGATCGATTCCAGAGCCTCATGCCCCGAAACCGATGCATCGCGCGTGCCTCACCAGCGATGGTACGCGGGGTGTCCTTCTTTGACGGCCACGAACACGCCGCGACAGGTGGCGGTGACCTTGCCCTCGGCGGAGAGCTCCGCCTCCACGACCACCTTGCTCTTACCGACCTCGCCGGCCCTGGCCACGAGGTGAAGCGCTGGACCGAGCGGCGTCGGAGCCAGCAGCTTGACGTGGAACTCGGCTGTCACGGTGCACGGCGGCGTCGCCTCGCCCCGCGCCTGCATCAGTGTGTAAGCCGCTGTCCAGTTGCTGTGACAGTCGAGCAGCGCGCCCAGAATCCCGCCGTTGACCATGCCCTCGAAGGCCTGATGGTGCGGCTCGGGAACGAAGTCGGCCACGACCACGTCGCCTTCCACCCGGCTCTTGATACGCAGGCCCTGCTCGTTCGCCGGACCGCAACCGAAACAGCGATTGTTCGGCGCGTAGGTGTCCTGCAGGCTGTTGCCCGTCACGTCTGAGCCATCAGCGCGGGCATCTTCTCCCGCAACCGCGCTTCGAGCTTCGCGAACTCGAACTTCTCCGGGCGGTTGCCGCCGGGCAGACACGTGATGTCGAAGGCCGCCGACGTCGCCAGCTGCAGCTTCGGCTCCGGCAAATCGAGCAGCGTGCCGAGCGAGCGCAGCGTGGTGAGCTCGTCGCTGTTCACGATGCCGTCGATCTTGGCGAGCCACATGGCAAAGGCGTAGGTGAGCGCACGCTCGGCCGGACTGAGCACGCTCAGGTCGAGCGCCTCGAGCTCGAGCCCGCCGTCGAGCGCCGCCTGTACCTCGGACATCGCCGCTTCGGGTAAGCCGACCTCCGTGGCAGCGCGGAGAAGTCCGCGGATTTCATCCTGACGCAGCAGTCCGTCGGCTCTGGCGACTGCGACGACGGCGAGAAAACCTTCTTTCCTCAGGGACATGATGCGCTCCTCCGGATTGGCTCCCGGGATGCTACGCCCGGGACTACCCGCTACCAAGCAGAACGATGTAGCCTCCTTGTTTCGAGCACCAAGGCGATGAAGCAACATCTGCGAAACCTGCTGGCTCTTGGCTGTGGACTGCTTGGTTCGACCGGGTTCGCTTGCAGTCGGAGCGAGCAAGCGCCGGCGCCCGGGTCTCGCCCGTCAGCCAGCGCCGCTGTTTCCGCGGCGGTCAGCGCCGTCCCCGTTGTCACCGCGCCAGCGCGCCCGCAGCACCCGGCAGAGAAGGTCCTGATCACCTGGAGCTCTGCCCTGGACCGGCACGATCTCGAGACGCTCGGGAAGCTGTACGCGCCGCACGTACGCTTCTATGGCGTGCGCAAGCCGGCTGCGGAGGTCGTGGGTGCAAAGCGCAATGCGTTCACCCAGGACCCCGACTACCACCAGCGCGTCGACGAGGTCCTGATCGAGAAGGCGCCCACTGGCTTCACCGTCCGCTTCCAGAAGCTCAGCGGGCCCAACCTCGCCAACGAGGTAGCGGCACGGCTCGTGCTCGAGTCGGTCGGCGACCAGCTCGTGATCGTGGAGGAGTCAGACGCCGCGACCGACAAACGCTTCAAGAAGACTCCGCCGCCGGCTTGTTATGCTGCGGTCTCCCAGATCGTCACCTCGCTCTCCGCGGTCGACGCCGATATCCGGCGCGTGGCGCGCACCGATCCTCAGCTGAAGCCTGGTGGCATCCTGTACGAGGAGAGTCCGCAGAAGCTCGAGGCGGCACAAGGCTACTTCCACCGGGACCGCTTCGAACCGCGCTGGTGGATCGAAGTCGTGAGCGGCGTGCTCAACGTCCGCAACGCGCTCACCGACGAGGGTCTGGCGATCTCCGGCGACCAGCGCGAGAGCGCTCGCCAGGCTTGCTCGCCCGCCACTGACGCCGGCGCCGACGCCAAGTGATCGCCGCCTAGCGCGGAGGTTCTTGAATCCGCGGATCCGGCGACGGCACGCGCCGCCCGTCCGTTTCGGGCGGACCGCGCCGCGCCAGGCCTTGCTCGACGCAGCGTGCGCCCGGATCGCCAAACCCTCCCGTCGAGTCGCACACGTAGACAGCCTGCTGCTCGCAGCCGCTAGCGCTGTAGTGATTCGCACCCGCTTCCGTGACCCTGACGTCGCGTTGTGGGCAACCATGTTCCCTCGCGAAGCGAGCCCGCAGCGCGTCGCTGGTCGAGGAACAACCCACCAGAAGTAGTGCCAGGACGAAGCGCACGGTCAGAACCTTGCCACATTTTCTCCATCGAATCTTCAAGCCGTCCAGCAGTGTGCTCACGCTAGCGTCGAAACATGTCGAGGCTCGACACCGCGAAACACATCGCACTCGCCGGAGTTTGCTTCGCGCTCGCCGGCTATTTCTTCTTCTTTCCCGCGGTCGTGACGGTGCAGACCGCCACGAGCTCCGAGGTTCGAAGGAGCGCACGCCCGCCCGGCTACGTCGCGGCGTTTCAGGCCACAACGGCCCGTTATCGAGGCTGGGCGAGGGGTTATCTGGCCAGCCAGCGTGGCGCGAAGGTGGCCCACGACGACGTCGCGGGGACCGAGTGGCCGCTGTTCGGCTCGGTCTTCTTCTTGCTGGCGAGCGAGCAGCTAGTGGCGGAGCGCGCCGTGGCGCTCGACGACGAGACGAAGGAGGGCATCCGGCTCGCCGCCGAGGTGGTGGCTCATCCAGCGAGCGCTACCTGGGTGCGCGCCAAGTGGGGCGCGGCCTACCTCGAACGCGAGAACGTCTTTTACCGCATGCTGCTGCTGCTCGGCCT
The DNA here is from genome assembly GCA_035539475.1 of Polyangiaceae bacterium. GTDB lineage: Bacteria > Myxococcota_A > Polyangia > Polyangiales > Polyangiaceae > PMG-095. Next base: position 4,322 of record DATLIL010000767.1, on the reverse strand, counting down.
CTCCAGCTACCGGAACATGAGCGCCGACGGACGCTACGACGCCCTGCTCCGCTCGCAGTCGGACTCCCTGCGCCGCGAGCTCCTCGACAGGCCGCATCACCTCGCCGACGACTACCCGGGCGAGTGTTACCCCAATGACGTCCTCTGGGCAGTCGTCGCGCTGAAGCGCACCGCGAGCGACGACGAAGGCCGGCAGCAGGTCGCCGCGCTCAGCACCGGCTTGCTGCAAACGCTGAAGCAAGAGTCGAGTGGGCTGCCGGCGTTCCGAGTCGACGCCAGGACAGGAGAAGCGTTGCAAGCCGCGCGCGGCTCCGGGAACTCGGGCATCGTCGCGATGGCCGCCGAGCTCGACGTCGAAACCGCCAGGCGTTGGTTCGAGAGCTACGTGAAGCACTACTGGTACCGGGGCGCGCTGATCAGCGGGTTCCGCGAGTACCCCCACGGCGTCGGCGGCGCGCCGGACGTCGACTCCGGTCCCGTGATCGGCGGGGCCGGCAGCGTCGCCTCGGTGTTCGGCATCGGCGCGGCGCGGAGTCTCGGTCGCTACGACATTGCTGCTCCGCTCGCCATGGAGTCCGTCGCCGCGGCGTGGCCAACGCCGGGCGGCCTGCTGCTGCCGGGTATCCTGGGTTCGGTTGCGGCAGACGGCTGGTGCTTCGGAGAGCTCGCGCTCCATTTCGCCGCGACGAGGCCCAACCGAACGAGCTCGAGCGTGCCCTACGACGGCCCCGTACCGCGAGTCGTCTGGCTCTTTCTCGCCTTCTACACGCTCAGCGGCGCAGGCCTCACCTACGTCGGAGGCCGCGTCTTGCGTCACGCAGCAAGCCTGCCAGAGCGCCTATCTTGACTTATTTAATCAGGTACATTTTTCAACATTTCACTGTTATTACAGACAGTTACCTATTCTTTACCAAACTGGTTGCTAAACCCCACGACCGGTCGCACCATGCCGTACATGACGGCGCTGCGCGCAGTTCCCCCTCCTCTCGATCTCGCCGAGCTGGCTCGTCGCTTCACTGGTGTCGACGCTCGCGAGCTCATCACCTGGGCTGCGCAGACGTTCGGACCTGGCCTCGTCGTGTCGACGAGCTTCGGAGCGCAGTCGGCCGTGATGCTCCACCTGGTCAGCGAGGTCGCGCCCGAGACGCCGGTGATCTTCGTCGACACCGGCTACCTGTTCCCGGAGACCTATCGTTTCGCCGAGGAGCTCAACACGCGCTTGAAGCTGAACCTCAAGACCTACGCCGCCCCCATGAGCGCCGCGCGCCAAGAAGCGCTCTACGGCAAGCTCTGGGAAGAGGGCGAGGACGGCATCAAGGCGTACCTGCAGCGCAACAAGGTAGAGCCCATGCAACGGGCTCTGAGCGAGCTCGGAGCCACCGCGTGGCTCGCCGGCATCCGCCAGGGCCAGACCTCACACCGCGCCCGCCTCCGCCCCGTGGAACAACAAGACGGACGCTACAAGATCCACCCCATCCTCTCGTGGACCGAAGAGGACGTGAACGCCTACCTGGCGCGCCACGGCCTCCCGCAGCACCCACTCGTCGCGCAGGGTTACCGCTCGATCGGTGACGTGCACTCGACGATCCCCACCACCCCCGATCAAGATCCGCGCGAAGGTCGCCTTCTCGGCCAGAAGCGCGAATGCGGTTTGCACCTGCCGCTCAGCCCCGAGCAATCCGCCAGCCTGAGGTCGAGCGGACTCTGAGCTCCCGCTGGCTCGCCGGAATACGGTAGCTCGTCGGCGCGTTCGGCTGACGAGCCATGCCGGACTCGAGTAAAGGTGTGCGCAGATGAAGAAGCGTCGAGGAGTGCTGCTGGCGGCCCTGGCGTTGCCGTTCGTCATCCAGCTGGTGCCGTACGGACGCGCGCATTCGAACCCGCCGGTCGTGAAGGAGCCCTCGTGGAACCAGCCGGCGACGCGCGAGCTCGCGGTGCGGGCTTGCTTCGATTGCCACAGCAACGAGACGAAGTGGCCCTGGTACGCGCACGTTGCGCCGATGTCGTGGCTCGTGCAACACGACGTGGACGACGGTCGCAAACATCTGAACTTTTCGGAGTGGCAGAAGAAGTACCGCCACGCCAAAGACGCGGCTGAGGTGGTGACGAAGGGAGAGATGCCGCTCGGCATCTACCTGCCGCTGCACGCCGAGGCACGGCTTGCGTCGGAAGAGACGAAAGCGCTGGCCGACGGCCTGGCTGCGACCGTGGAACGCTGAGCGTGGTAGGCTGACGGCTGAAATGTCGCAGAGCGCCTTTCAGACGACGAACCACTACCTGCAGCAGGCCTTCGATTTGTTGGGGCTCGGCTCGGAGTACAAGGCGCTGCTCATGACACCGAGCCGCGAGCTCCGGGTGGAACTCGCGATCGAGCTCGACGACGGCAAGGTCGGGCACTTCATCGGGTACCGCGTGCAGCACGACAACTCACGAGGGCCGTTCAAGGGTGGCCTGCGCTATCACCCGGAGGTCGACCTCGACGAGGTGCGGGCGCTGGCGAGCCTGATGACGTGGAAGACGGCGGTCGTGGACGTGCCGTTCGGCGGCGCGAAGGGCGGCATTCAGGTGAATCCGCATCAGCTGAGCCGGCGCGAGATGGAGCGCCTCACCCGGCGGTTCGTGGATCAGGTCGCGTGTGTGATCGGACCGACCGAAGACATTCCCGCGCCTGACATGGGGACCAATCCGCAGGTGATGGGTTGGTTCTTCGATCAGTACAGCCGGCGCGAGGGCTTCAACCCGGCGGTGGTGACGGGCAAGCCGGTGGACCTGCATGGCTCGCTGGGACGCGACGCAGCGACGGGGCGCGGCTGTCTGGCGGCAGTGCGCGAGGTGCTGCTGGCCGCGGGCAAGAAGCTCGAGGGTGCGACCTTCGCGATCCAGGGCTTTGGCAATGTGGGCAGCTGGCTGGCGCGCTTGCTGTCCGAGCAGGGCGCCCGGGTCGTGGCCGTGAGCGACATGAAAGGCGGGATTTTCTCGCCGGACGGCCTGAACATTCCGGAGGTCCTGAGTCATCACACGCAGGCCGGCAGCGTGGTCGATTTCGAGGGAGCGGAGCCGATCAGCAACGCCGCGCTGCTCACGCTCGACTGCGACGTGCTGGTGCCAGCGGCGCTCGGTTCGGTGTTGCATCAGGGCAACGCACGCGAGGTTCGGGCCAAATACGTGCTCGAAGCCGCCAACGGACCGACCACCGCGGAGGCCGACGAGATCCTGCAGTCGCGCGGTGTGTTGTGCATCCCCGACATCTGGGCCAACGCCGGCGGCGTGACCGTGAGCTACTTCGAGTGGACTCAGAATACGCAGCAGCTCAAGTGGAGCGAGGGCGACGTCAACGTCGCGCTCGAGCGCAAGATGGTGGCCGCGCACGTGGCCCTGCGCCAGATCATGGAAACGTACAAGTGCTCGATGCGGACGGCGGCCTTCGTGCTAGGTGTGTCGCGCGTGAAGCAGGCGACGGATCTGCGTGGCATCGGCTGAAGAAGAGCCCAAAAAGCGGCGTGCACTCAGCCACGTCGGCGGCAAGGTGGAGCTCGAGGGCGGTACGCCCGCACAGCGCCGGGCACTCGAGCGCGCGCTCGGCGTCGAGCCCAGCGAGGAGGCCAGCATGGCGCACGTCCATGGCTTCCACAGCTACCCGGCGCGGCTGCATCCGGAGACCGCCAGCGCGCTGATCGAGGCATTCTCCAAGCCGGGCGACGCCGTGCTGGATCCGTTCTGTGGCAGCGGCACGGTGCTGGTCGAGGCGCTGCGGCTCGGGCGGCGCGCGTTCGGCGTAGATGCGAACCCCCTGGCGGTGGAGCTCGCGCTGCTGAAGACCCGGGCGCCGCGCGCGGCGTGGCTCGGCGAGCTCGAGGCGGCCGCCGCGCAGGTTGCGGCGCATGCCGACGCGCGACGCAAGGCCAAGGCCGGCGCCACGCGCCGCTATCCAGAGGAGGATCGCAAGCTCTTCGCGCCGCACGTGCTGCTGGAGCTCGACGGCGTGCGCGACGGCATCGACGGCGTGGGCAGCAGCGATCTGCGCCGCGCGCTGGGCCTCGCGCTGTCGTCGATCTTGACCAAGGTGAGCCAGCGTGCGGGCGACTCCAGCGGGCGGATGTCAGAAAAGCGAATCGCCGGCGGCTACGCGATCAAGCTCTTCACGCGCAAGGTGAGCGAGTTCGTGCGGCGAGCCGGTGAGCTCGCCACGCTGCTTCCAGCCAAGCTTCCGCACTCGCACATCGAGGTCGGTGACGCGCGGGATATCGGTTTCGCGCGGCCGGGTACGATCGACCTGATCGTGAGCTCGCCGCCGTACGCCGGTGTGTACGACTACTTCGAAC
>DATLIL010000766.1:0-2828 GCA_035539475.1 Polyangiaceae bacterium | reverse complement strand
GCGTGCTGCTCAGCCAGAGCCTGCGCCTCGGCGTTCAGCGCCTGCTCGACCGCGTGGGCAACACGGGGCCCATTTCGGACCGCCAGATGGCCGAGCTCCGGGGTTTCATCCAGGGCACCGCCGGAGAGGTCATGCAGCACGCCGGTGGGCTCGGTTTCATGCGCTTGATCGGCACATCCGGCACGATCCGCGCCATTGGCGAGGCGGCGCACCTCGGCGCGGGCGGCGCTCCGGTGCGCACGCTGAACGCCACCAGCTGCAAGCGCAAGGACATCAAGGATCTCGTCAAGAAGCTGTGCGAAATGGACGAGAGCCGGCGCGCCAAGGTGCCCGGCATCTCCGAGGGCCGTGCCGACACGGTACACCTCGGCGGCGCGCTCCTGCTCGAACTGATGGAGCAGTGCGGGGCCGAGGAGATCATGCTGTGTGACGCCTCACTGCGCGAAGGCGTGATCCTCGACTACCTGGAGCGCCACGGCACCACCAGCCCGCTGCATCCACCCATCGTCGACCCGCGGCGGCGCAGCGTGATCGAGCTGATGCGCAAGTACGATCGCGACGACCCACGAGAACACCACGTGGCCGCGCTCTCGGTGGCGCTTTTCGACCAGACCAAGCCGTTGCACGCCCTCGGTGGCGCCGAACGCGAGCTGCTCGAGTACGCGGCGCTGCTGCACGGCATCGGACGCCACCTCAACTACGTCGATCGCGAGGCCCACTCGAGCTACATCGTCCGGCACTCCGCGCTGCGCGGCTTCACACCGGCCGAGGTGGAGCTACTCAGCTTGATCGTGCGCTATCACCGCGGCGCCAGACCGCGAAAGCGCCACGGCCGCCTGCTCAAGTTCGATCGCTTCGGGCGCCACGTGCTCTCGGTGCTGTCGGGGATCTTGCGGCTGGCGGTGGCGCTCGATCGCGGCCACTGCCAGCTCGTCCAGCACGTGGAAGCCGAGCTCGACGGTCACCGGGTGCGGCTCGAGCTCGACGGCCCTGGCGAGCTCGAGCTCGAGCTGTGGGCAGCACGCGGCAAGCTGAAGCCCCTGGCCAAGGCCTTGCGCGCAAAAATCGACGTGGAGCGCGCTCCCTCCTGACGCTCAGATCCCGAGCTTCCAGCGTCCTGAAGAGGCGCTGCTCTCGCCCGCCACGGTGACCACGGCCGAGCCCGTGAATTGACCGTTGCGCAGGTCGTCGAGCGCGAGCTCGAGGTCGCTGAGCGAGTAGGTCCTCACTTCCGTATGGATCGGCACGCGCGGCGCGAGCTCCAAGAACTCGATGCCGTCTCGTCGAGTCAGGTTCGCCACCGAGCGCAGGCTGCGCTCTCCCCACAGGAGCTCGTAGGGGATCGACGGCAGGTCGCTCATGTGGATCCCGGCGCAGACCACGGTGCCGCCGCGATCGATCGCGCGTAGGGCACGCGGCACGAGCGAGCCCGCCGGAGCGAAGATGATGGCCGCATCCAGTGTCGAGGGCGGCATCTCGTCGGAGCCGCCTGCCCACTCGGCGCCCAGGCTGCGCGCGAACTCCTGCCCGCGTTCGTCGCCGGGCCTGGTGAAGGCGAACACACGGCGCCCCTGGAAGCGCGCCACCTGCGCGATGATGTGAGCCGCCGAACCGAAGCCGTAGAGGCCGATCCGCTCGGCGTCGCCGGTCATGGTCAGCGCCCGGTAGCCGATCAGCCCGGCGCAGAGCAGCGGCGCCGCCTGCACGTCGGGAAAGGAGCCCGGCAGCGGCAGCGCGAACTGAGCCTGAACCACTGCGTACTCGGCGTAGCCGCCGTCGATCTCGTAGCCCGCGAAGCGAGCGTGGCCACACAGGTTCTCGCGCCCCGAGCGGCAGAACTTGCAGTCTCCACAGGCGCGCGCCAGCCAGGGAATGCCCACCCGCTGTCCCAGCGTGTAACCGGTCGCGGCAGCCCCGGCTTGCTCCACGGTGCCCACGATCTGGTGCCCCATGATCAGCGGCAGCTTCGGCTGCGTGAGCTCGCCGTCCCAAACGTGAAGGTCCGTGCGGCAAACCGCGCAGCAGCGCACTCGAATCAAGAGCTCGTCCGGGCCCGGTTGCGGGCGCGGTACATAGACCAGTTCCAACGGTTTCTTCGGCGCCGAAAGCAACATGGCGCGCATGGTCGCGGGCAAAGCGGACCTCCCTCTACTGTCCCGACTCCTTGCGGAGCCGGTCCCCATTATGCGGTAGCCGGCGCCGCGGGTGAATGTCTTCCGGCTTCAGCGCCGAAGTCGTGACGAATTCCGCTACCTTATTGCTTCGTTGCCACGGCCAGGAGATCGAGCGCGTAGGATCCCGCCCGGTCAGGACCCGGCTTCGGCGGGCGCGGCAGCAGCGACCCAAACCACGCGCGCATGATCAGCGCCTCGGCCAGCGCACGCCGTGTCTCGAGCTCGATCGGGCGCACCGCGCCCCGGTCGATGGCAGCACTGATCCAGTGCAAGAGCTGGATCCTGTCGGCGGCCGTCAGACGATCGAAGCGATCACGCAGCCAGCTATCGCCTTCGGAGAGCGCGAAGATCTCGCGTGCCAGGAACTCGTAGCGACCGAGCAGCATCGAGCGCCGCTCGAACCAGGCCACCAGCTGAAAAACCGGCGGGCCCTCCTCGCTCTCGACACCGGGACGGCTGGCCTCCTCGCAGAACTGAGCGAATAGCCCACGGATGATCGAGGCCTTGTTGCGGTAGTGGTAGTAGAGATTGCCGGGGCTCATGCGCAGCGCGTCAACCACGTGGTTAGTGGAGATCTGAGCGGTGCCGTGCTGGTTGAAGAGCCGCAGCGCGGCTTCCAGGATCCGCTGCTTGGTCCCCTGCGCCATGACGACA
>DATLIL010000765.1:0-3356 GCA_035539475.1 Polyangiaceae bacterium | reverse complement strand
TCCGACGCCTGATTGCGGATCTCGGTCTCCCAGCGCTCGGCGACCCTGCGCTCCTACGCGCGCGGCAAGACCCGGTGGGCGCGCTGCTGCGGCGCCTGGACGCACTGCGCAGCGACGACGCCGGGCTCGTCGCTGCCGCGGAAGAGCTCAGCGTTCTGCGCCGCTCGCTGCCGCGCGAGATCCTGGACGGCCCGGACGCGCCGCGTCTGGCCGAGCCAGCCGCGCTGCGCTCGCTCTTGGACGACGTCGAAGGTTTGCTCCTGCCGTTGCTGGGCGCCGAGGCAGAAGAGCCGTGAGGTTCGGGCGTCTCGACCTCGTGGCCTTCGGCCCGTTCAGCGGCAAGAGCCTCGATCTGTCGGGCGGAGCCCCGGGTGGTCTGCACCTGGTGTACGGCAAGAACGCAGCGGGCAAGAGCACGGCGCTGCGCGCGATCGGCGATCTGCTCTTCGGCATTCCGCCCAAGACCGGCGACGACCACGTTCACACCTACCAGCAGCTCCGCATTCGCGCCGAGCTCCTGAACGGCAGCAGCCACCCGCTCGTCGTGCAGCGCCTGAAGCGCAACAAGGACGCGCTGCGCGACGAGAACGACACGCCGATCGACGAGGCCGTGCTGGCGCGGCTCTTGGGCGGCCTCGATCGCAAGACGTTCGAGCGCGTCTTCGGGCTCGATCACGAACGACTGCGCGAGGCCGGTCAGGCGCTGCTCGAGGGCGGCGGCGACGTGGGCGAGAGCCTGTTCGACGCCGGCGCCGGCGGTCGTAGCGTGCGGCGTGTGCTCGAGACCCTGGAACAGAGAGCCGAAGCCCTTTACAAGCCGCGCGGCAAGGTCGCCAGGATCAACGACCTGGTCGAGCGCTACAAGGCCGCGCGCCGGCGCGTGCGCGAGGTGGAGAGCCTGCCCGACGCCTACGCGGCCCAGATCGCGGACCTCGAGCGCGAGCGCGCCGAGCGCGAATCCGTGCGTGCCGAGCTCGCCACGCTGCGCGAAGAACAGCGTCGCAAGGAGCAGCTGGCGAGCGCGCTCAAGAACGTGAGTCAGCGCGCACAGCTGCTCTCGGCGCTGGAGGCGCTGGGCTCGCTGCCCGACTTGCCGCCGAGCTTCAGCGAGCGGCGCGAGCGGGCCGAGCGCGTCTTGACGGAACAGCGCGCCAGCCTGGCCGGCGTCGAACGCGAGCTCTTGCGCCTGAAGAGCAAGCAGCGCGAGATCGAGCTACCCGAAGGGCTGCTCGTCATCAGCGACGAGGTGATGCACGAGCTTCAGGTCGAGTTCGGGCGCACCGTCACTGCGCAGAAGGACCTGCCCAAGCGCGAGGCGGAGCTGAAGGCCAAGCGCACCGACGCCGAGGCCAGCGCGCGGGAGCTCGGCTTCGAGAGCCTGGAGCAGTACATGGCGAGCGCGCCCCAGCGTCGGGCCGGGGAGGGCAAGGTGCGCCGGGTCCTTCGCGCTCTCGGCGCGGCGGCGGAGCGCGCCCGCAGCGCGGCCAAGCAACAGCGGGCCGCAGAGCTCGCGCTGCAGTCGGCCCGGGCGCGGCTGGCGGGGCTGCCCGCGCAGATCGAGCTCGAGCCGCTCGAGTCGGCGACCCGGCTCTGGCGCGAGTCGTCGGGCGTGGAGAGCGCACTCTCGGCGGTGCGGCAAGAGCGGGCGGAGCTCGCGGCCAGGGCGCGGAGCGAGCTCGCGCAGCTCCGGCCCTTCCAGGGCGATCTGGCCGCACTCGCGGAGCTCGAGGTGCCCGACGGCGAGAGCGTGGAACACTTCATCCGCGCTTTCAGCGAGCTCGACGGCCAGGTCGAACGCGCTCACGAGACCGCAGAGCGCGCCGGCAGTCGCCTGGCGGAGCTCGACCAGGAGCTCGAGGCCGAAGAACGCGCCGGCAGCGTACCGAGCGAGGATGAGCTCGTGCAGGCGCGCGCCCTGCGCGACCGGCGGCTCGAGGCTCTGCTGGCGGGTGACGTGACCGTGGAAGCGTACAGGACCGCGCTCGCGGACGCGGATCTGCTCGCCGATCGCCTGCGGCGCGAAGCCGCGCGCGTGGCTCTGCACGGCCGGCGCCGCGCCGAGCGCGAGGCCACACGCAAGACCGAGGGCGCCGCGAACGCGAAGCTCGCCGAGCTCCTCGCGCGCGAAGAGGCGCTCGCCAGCGACTGGCGTGGGGCCTGGGCGGCTGCCGGCATCGTGCCGCTGTCGCCGCGGGAGATGCGCGTCTGGCTCGAACGGCGTGCTCGCGCCTGCGATCTGTTCGCACGGGACGCAGCGCAAGCCGAGCGCGCGACGGAGCTCACGGCCGCGGTGGCTGCGCTCGCGGCAGTGTTCGATCGGGCTCTCGGCGCGGCCAGCACGCTGCCGCTCGAGGTCCGCGCGGCACGCTGCGAGCAGGAGCTCGAGGCAGCACGACGCCACGTCACCGAGCGGCGCGCCCTGGTGCAGCGAATCGCAGAGCTCGACGCGGCGTTCGCCGCGGCGCAGAGTGACCACGCCGTCGAGGTCGACGCCGAGAGCCGGGCCCGGACCGAGCTCTCCCAGGCGGTGAGCACCCTCGGCCTGCCTGGTGAGGTCGAGCCCGATGATGTCGAGTCGCGCCTCTCGGACCTCGGCGAGCTGGCGCGGGCTCGCGAGCAGATGGAGGACCTCGAGGGCCGTATCGCCGGCATGCGCCGCAACGAGAAGGACTTCGAGCGCAAGGTGCGAGCGCTGGTCGAGAGCCATGCGCCCGATCTGGCCGCGCTGCCCGTCGATCGCGCCGCCGACGCGCTGCACCAGCGCTTCGAGCGCGCGCGCCGTGATCGCGCAGAGCTCGAGGCGCTGTTGCCCGACATCGCGGAGCGAGAGCGCGAACAGAGCCAGCACGCCGCACAGTGCGAGGCGGCCGAACGTGAGCTCGCCGAGCTACGTGAGGCGGTTGGCGCGCGCGATCTGGCCGAGCTCATCGCCATCGAGAGCCAGGCTCAGCGGGCCGGTGAGCTACGCCGCGAGCTTCGAGTGCTCGACCGCACGCTGGCTGAAACAGCGGGGCCGCGCGGCTTCGAAACGCTGATCCGCGAGGCAGAGGCCGCCGACAGCGCCGAGCTCGCTGCCCGGCTCGACGAGCTCGAGCGCCGCATCCCCGAGCTCGACGACAAGCTGACCGATCTGACCGGCAGCGTGGCCGGCAAGGAGGCCGGCTTGCGGCGCTTCGACGCCGACAGCGCTGCGCAGGCGGCCGAGGAGGAGCAGGCGCTCGGCGCCGAGCTCCGGCGCGATGTCGACCGCTGGGCGCAGGCGCGCCTGGCGGCGGTCTTGCTGCGCCGTGAGATCGAACGCTACCGCGAGGAGCACCAGGGGCCGGTGCTGCGGCGGGCCAGTGACCTCTATACCC
>DATLIL010000764.1:0-3332 GCA_035539475.1 Polyangiaceae bacterium | reverse complement strand
CATGCAGATGAAGCGCATACTTTCCCGTCGAAACCTGCTCCGTGGTGCTGGCATCGCCTTGACGCTGCCGTGGATGGAGTCCCTCGTTCCTCGAGCTGCGCGAGCGCAAGCCGCCGCAGGGCCCAAGCGCTACATGCCGATCTTCCTGCCGAACGGTGCCGCCGAGCTGTGGCGGCCACCGACGACGGGTAGCGGCGCGGCCTGGACGCTCGGGCCCGTCCTCGAGCCCCTCGCCGCGTTCAAGTCGAAGATGACCGTCCTCACCAGCCTGGAGAACGGCTCTGCGTTCAACGCCGACGGCAGCTCCAGCGTCGAGCCGAGCCACGGTCGGCAGCCCGGCGCCTGGCTGACCTGCGTCGACCCGGGCATGGTGCGACAGCAGCTCGGCGTCGACGAAGCCAACAACGTCTCGCTGGACCAGCTGATGGCCCAGCACGCAAACTTCAAGGATCTGACGCCGATCCCCTCGCTGCAGCTCGGTCTGTCTACGGTTCTGAGCTACTGCGACGGCCAGCCGTGCTCGAACAGCCGAAGCGTCTCCTGGAGCGCTCCGACGCAGCCGATGTACAAGCTCGTCGATCCGCTCGAGGTCTTCAACAAGATCGCGGGTGTGGCCCAGCCCGCCGACCCGAACGCCCCGCCGGACGTCAATCAGCAGATGCGTTTGGCGCGCAACAAGACCGTGGTCGACATGGTCCTGGAGAACGCCAACCGCACTCGCGCCAAGCTCGGCGCGAGCGATCAGCTGCGCATGGATGAGTTCCTGGCCTCCGTTCACAGCACCGAAAAGCGGGTCACCGCCGTTTCGGCCGGCATGGGCGGCGTGGGCTGCTCGCCCATCGCGGCGCCGACCATGACCACGGTCATGCCCGACGCGCCTCGGCAGAACACCGAGACGTACAACAAGGGCGACCACGCCGACGTGATGAACGACCTGATCGTGATGGCGTTCCAGTGCGACGTGACGCGCATCATCACGCACATGCTCGAGGACGAGCGCTCGGAGTTCACCTACGACCACGTGACCAAGCGCACCTTCACGGAGGCCGGCTCGGTCGAGGCCTCGGGCACCTGTCCCGAGTACCACGGCGGTGGCCAGCACGGTTCGCAGGACGACTTTGCCACCATCTGCTGGTGGAACGTCGGCAAGGTTGCCGAGCTCTGCGCCAAGCTGGATGCGATCCAGGAAGGCTCGGGAACACTCCTGGACAATTGCGTGATCTTCTTCGGCGGCGCGATGCACGGCAGCAACCACGACTGCAGCGAACTGCCGACCGCGCTGATCGGCAGCGGCGGTGGACTGCTGTCGACGGATCAGCACATCGTTCTCGCCAACCGCCCGCTCCGCGACCTGCACTATACGATCGCCAACCATGTCTTCGGCATGGGCATGACTGACTTCGGTCAGAACATGACGGGCGCCCCAATCCAGATGATCAACGAGATCATGCTCGGGGCCTGACGGGCCACTACTTCGGGTTCCAGCGCTGACCCAGCGCGACGTAAGCGTCGCGTAGCAGCGCGAGCTGGGCGCAGTGGTCGGCCTTGTCGTTGCCGGCGTAGCCGCGCACGTGCAGGTCGCCCTTGCTGAAGAACTCGATCAGCTCGAGGCCCATGGCGTCGTCGCGACGCACCGCCTCGGGTTTGCCGCCCAGCGTCGCGATCAGATAGTGGGAGGACTCGGTGGTCGAGGCGAAGCCAGGGGGATCGATCGAGGAGTGGCTCACGTACATGAACCGCTCCTTCGCGGCGGCGCGAGTCGCGTAGTCGACGAAGGGCTGGAGCTGCGCCTTGAAGGCGTTGCGATCGCTGCGCGGGGCATGCAGACCGTCGATCAGGATCACGGCGTCGGGAGTCCTGACCTTGGGTTGGCCGAGCGCTGCCGCGATGCCGACGAAGCCGGCGCTCCACGCGCTCATGGCAAAGCGTCCCACGTGGGCGGGCTGGCCCATGCTGGCGCTCAGAGACTTTTCGATGCCGGCGACGATCGCGTCGAACAGGTACGGGCTGCTGAAGAGCGGCGCGTAGCTCTTGCTCATGTCGATCGTCAGCGTGTACAGCACGAAGGGCTGCCCACTCTTGACGAGCTCACGGCGCACCGGGCCGTCGCCGTTCAGGTGGATGACGAGGTCGAAGCGCCCCTGAGCGTCGAGCCGCAGATCGCGCGGGGCGCTGAAATGGCCTTGAATCAGCGGTACCCAGTCGGCGAAGCCGCTGGTGTCCGACGCTTGCGGGGCGCACGGCTCCACGCCGCCGCGCTGCTTGGCGGAGCGCGAGTACTGGAAGCCCGGGCGGGCCTTGATCCAGTCGCTGGGAGCGGGCCGTGGGCTCCTGTCGAGCAGGACGGGGCGACCCGGGTCGAGCGGATCGATCAGCGCGCTGGGTGCGGGCGCCGCCGAGCGCGGGGCGAGCGTGGTGGTCCGAAGAGGCAGGGCCTGGGAAGGTCGCAGCACGAAGTAGGCGGTGGCTGCGACGAGCGCGACGGCAGCGAGGACCAGGGCGACTCTCATGACCGCATGTCATTGAATAGACCGGACACGAAAAGATGCCCAGACCCCGGAGGGTGATGGCCCTGCGAGCGAGCACGGAAAGTTGAAGCAGATCGGGTCACGAGATCACCAAGCCGATGGAGCCGATAGGAAGAAACGGCTAACCTCGCCGGTTGAGTGCGGACCATGAACCCTTCCTCGCGCATCGACCGCAAGAAGTTCTTGACTTGGACACTTGGCTCGGGCTCGGCCTGGGTGCTCGGCTGCAGCGATCCCGTCGACACCGTGCGCGGCGACGACCCCAGCGCCGGCACCGGCGGCGGCGGCACCGGCGGTGGCACGGCGGGCACGACCTCGTCGGGCGGCTCGAGCGGCGGAAGCGCGGCGGGAACGGGCGGAACGAGCGCCGGTACGTCGGGCGCCGGTGGCAGCAGCGCCGGCACGTCGGGCGCTGGCGGCAGCAGCGCCGGTACCGCGGGAACGGGCGGCACCACGCCCGTCAACGCGGATTGCTCCGCCCAGCTCCAGGTGACCATCAGCGCCGACCATGGGCACGTCCTGGCCGTAACCCTCGAGCATGTGATGGCAGGTGTGCCCATGAGCTACGACACCACGGGGACCTCGATGCATCCGCACTGGATCCAGCTCACGGCCGAGGACTTCGCGACGCTGCAGAGCGGCGGCACGGTGCGCAAGCTGAGCTGCAATGACGGTCACGAGCACGAGTTCATGATCGCGTGTACCGGCGTGGCGCCCACGCCGACCTCGGGCATCACCGCACACTGCGATCCTGAGCACGCGTGTGGCGAGGCTGACGGAACCTTCTGCCCCGCGCTCCCCTAG
>DATLIL010000763.1:0-2307 GCA_035539475.1 Polyangiaceae bacterium | reverse complement strand
AACCAGGCCTCGCCCCGGCCAACCCGGCTTCGATCCCTTCGACTTCTTCGACCCGTTCGGCAGCCGTCCCTTCCCCGGCGGCTTGCAGGATCCGACCTCCGATAACTTCGCCGACGACCTGCCGCCCGCGCCCAAGGAGCTCCAGCTCGACGCGCCGCTCGATCCACAAGCGTTCGTCCGCGTCGTGGTCAGCCCGGAGCATCCCGTCGTCGGCCAGCAGGTGACGCTCGACGTCTATGGCTACGTCAAGCGCCGGCCGCTCAGCGCCAGCGCGAACGAGCCCAGCCGGCCGGATTTCCTCGCCTTCGCCGTCGAAGACGCCGACACGGATCCGATCCCAATTCAGATTGGTGACGACATCTGGATCGTCCAGCGCATGCGTCAGTTCGCGCTGTTCCCGCTGAAGGCTGGCAAGCTCGCGATCGGCTCGGTCGAGGCGCAGTTCGCGACCGAGCGCCTGCGCTCCCGCCCGCTCGAACGCCGCAGCGCGCCGCTCGAGCTCGTGGTCGAGGAGCCGCCGCTGCAGGGCCGCCCGCCGGGCTACCGCCTGGGCGACGCCGGTCGTTACGAGCTCACGGCCACCGTGGAGCCGCGCACGGTGACCGCCGGCGACGCCGTGTCGGTGGTCGCGCGGCTGGAAGGCATCGGCAACGTCCCGGCCAAGCTCAACGTGCCGCAGCAAAACGGCGTGGAGTGGCTCGAGCCCACCGTCGCCTCCGACGTCGAACCGAGAGGCTCGATCGTGCGCGGCTACCGCTCGTTCACCTACGTGATCAAGCTGACCGAAGCCGGCGAGATCAAGCTCGGCGAGCTCTCGCTGCCCTACTGGGATCCCGAAGCGCGCTCCTATCGCACGTTGAAGGCCGAGCTCGGCAACGTCACGGTCACGCCCGGCGACGCGCGGGAGGTGAAACCGAAGGCGCCGGAGTCGCCCCTCGCCACGCTGGGCAAGCCGCGCAGCAGCCTGGATGATTTTCACGGCGAGGCGCGCGCCCTGGGCGATCGCCCGGTGTTCTGGTTCTTGCTCCTGGGTGCTCCACTCTCCGTCGTCATGCTCGACGGTAGCTTGCGCCTGTCGCGCTGGTTCAGCCGGCGTCGGGCGCTGCGCCAGAGCGACCCTCGCGAGCTCGCGCTGCAAGCCCTGGCCGAGGCGCGACGGCTCGGCGCCAGGGATCCTCAGGCAGCGGTGGCGCAGGTCGAGCGCGCGCTCTTCCTGGCGCTGGAGGCGGGGGCAAAGATCAAGGCGCGCGCTCTGCTCAAGAGCGAGCTCGAGCGTGAGCTCGCGAGCTCGGGGCTCGCTGCGGAGCTCGTGGCGGACGCCAGCCGGCTGCTCGAGAGCTGCGAGCACTCGCGTTTCACGGGTAAGGCCGGTGCCGCCAACGACGACCTCGTCGGCCACGCCGAGCGGTTGATCCCGGCGCTCTTGCGCCACAAGCGGCGCACCTGAAATGACCAGGACCGCCACCCTTCACCTCCTCGCGCTGGCAGCGCTGCTCACGGCGTTGCCGCTCCGAGCAGAGACGACTCCCGAGCAAACCTTCGCGCGTGGCACTCAGGCGATCGAGCGCGGCGCCTACGGCGAGGCCATCGCCGAGCTCGAGTCGCTCGCCGACCGCGGTTTCGTGCACCCCGACGCGAGCTACAATCGCGGCCTGGCCTACGTCGGGCGCGCACGCTCGCTGCAGTCCGAGCCTGGCGATCTCGGCCGTGCCGCGGCAGCGCTGGCGGAGGCGTCGCTGCTACGCGGTGGTGACCCCGCTGCCGATCAGGCGCTCGAGCTCGTGCGCTCCGAGATCGCGCGCCGGCTCTCGCGCGGTGGTAGCGCGCCGGTCATGGCCCGACCGAGCCTCGGTCGCGCGGTGGTCACGCTCGCCTCGGAGAACGTGTGGGCCGCCGTCGCGGCGCTCGGGTCAGTCGCGGCCGCCGCCGGCCTGGCCCTGCAACGCTTCAGCGGCCGCTACAGCGCCCGGCTCGCCGGCAGCGTGGCGTTCGGCGTCGGTCTGTTGCTCCTCGTGCTGGGCGCCGCCTTGCTCGCCAGCGCCGGTTACCTGCGACGCACGACCACACCCGCCGTCGTGGTCGTCGATCGCGCGCGCATGCTCGACGAGCATGGACGCCCGGTGGCGGCTCGGGCTGGCGAAGCCGACGCCGTCCCTGAAGGCGCCGAGGTCTACGTCACCGAGCGACGGGGCGGACTTTCCCGCATAGTTTGGGGCAACTCCGAAGGCTGGCTGATCGCGGGCCAGATCCGCGAGCTCGGCCTCGTGCGGCGCTGAGCCCGCCGTGGTACGACCTGTGGTCGTGCAT
>DATLIL010000762.1:0-4852 GCA_035539475.1 Polyangiaceae bacterium | reverse complement strand
GCCCCAATCAAGTGAATTGATTGGGGCCCCACCCCCGGTTTTGGGGTCCCGGCCCCAAAACATTCTCGCTGGTACGCGGATCGGCCGCTCATGTTTGCTGTACCGCCTTTTCTACGGCCTCCGGCAGGGTCGGCACGTTCTTGATCAGCTCGTCGACGATTTGGTCTGTCGAGATGCCGTCGGCCTCGCCCTCGAAGCTGCGCAGGATGCGATGCCGGAGCACCGGCCTGGCCGTGCGCTGCACGTCGCCGAACGAGACGTGGCCGCGGCCCTCGATCAACGCCACCGATTTGGCTGCCAGGATCAAGCTCTGGGCTCCGCGCACGCCGGCGCCGAAGCGCACCGCGCGCTTGACCAGCGGCGTCGCCGTCGCGCTCTCCGGCGTGCTGGCACCCACGAGCCGCGCCGCGTAGCGCAGCACCGGCTCGGCCACGGCGACGTCACGGCACAGCGCGCAGAGCTCGAGCACCTCGCTCCGGCCGAGCACGCGTCCGGGCATGGCCGGCGGCTGGCCCGTCGTGCGCTCCAGGATCGTCGTCAGCTCGTCCTGACTCGGGGCCGGCACGATCACCTTGAGCAGGAAGCGGTCGAGCTGCGCCTCGGGCAGGGGATAAGTGCCCTCCATCTCGATCGGGTTCTCCGTGGCCAGCACGAAGAAGGGCGCGTCCAGCGCGTGGCGCGTGCCCGCGATCGTCACGGCCTGTTCCTGCATGGCCTCGAGCAGGGCGCTCTGTGTCTTGGGCGTGGCGCGGTTGATCTCGTCGGCCAGCACCACCTGCCCGAAAATCGGGCCGCGGTGCAGCTCGAAGCGCCCGGTGCTCGCGCCGTCGGCGCCGAGCACCAGCACGTTGGTGCCGAGCACGTCGCTCGGCATCAGGTCGGGCGTGAACTGGATGCGCGAAAACTTCAGATCGAAGCACGCCGCCAGCGTGCGCACGAGCAGCGTCTTGCCCAGGCCGGGGTTGCCCTCGAGCAGCACATGGCCACCGGCGAGCAGCGCCCACAGCACCTCGTCGATCACGGCGTCCTGCCCGACGATCACCTGCGCAATCGCGCCACGCAGCTTACCGAGCGCGGCCCTGGCAGAGTTCAGTCGTGTCTCGAATGCAGCCGCAGCCGGTGTCATCGTGAGGCAGCGAGCGTACTGCACCCTGAGCGCCTGCCAAGTCGACCGAGGCCAGTGGGCCGAAACGGCAGCCTAAATTGCGCCGAGTTGCCCACCCCCGGCGTGCTCGGCCCGAGCGGCCTGCGCGCGCCGCCCCTCCCTGACGTCCGTGCTCGGCAGCCTGCGCGCGGCCGTGGGAGGGGTCACTCAACGACGCTCGCGCTCGCGCAAGGTGGCTTCGAGCACGGGGAGCATGGCGCGGTCCTTGGGACGCCCCAGCGCCTGCTTCAGCTCGATCAACCGTTGGAGGGAGAGCACACGGACGCAATGACCGCCCACCTCGAGCTCGTCTGCGGCCGCAATCAGGTCTTCGTAAAGCAGATCCTCGTTGATCGCGCCCAGCACGTCGAGCGGTCCTGCGTCGGTCGTCGCGAGCTTGTGTCCGGTCGTTCTGAGATGACTGAGCCCGAAGCGCAGGTTGCGCGGAGCGCCGCGAGCCACGGCGTTGAGCTCGTTCAGAGCCCGCTCGAGTCGGGCCAGGTTCTGCTCTTCAATGCGGTACAGGATGTCGACGTCCTGCGTGAGGACAGGAGCGCCCTGAAGCGCCGCGGCTACGCCGCCCACCACGATGAACTCTACGCTGTGAGACACCAAAACGCCCAATAGGCGCTCGTGATCGAACACGGTGGCTACTTCGCCTGCGGCGCCCGGGAGATGGGTTTCACGGATGCCATCGCCTTCATGTAGTTCTCCACGGCCTTGAGGCGTTGCGTGGGGCTCAGGCTCAACGTGTATCGAACGAGCGTGAGGTCAACGCCGTTCTCGTCGTACACGCTCTCTGCCGCGAGACCAGCGTCGGCGGGAGAAGGCATCGATTCGGCCGAACGCGACATCCACGTCACACTAGCACGGCCCACCCCTGTTGCTGTCAGAAGGCCGCCGTCGCGCCGGAAGCGAGCTCGGGAACCCGCGTCGTACGGCTGTGGTCGCGTCGTTACTTGGGGACCTCGACCGGCGTCGTCACCGGGCCCATGGCGGGTTCGGTCGAGAACTCGAACTGATCGATCAGCACGGTGGAGTCGAGCACCGGATCGCTCATGTCGTGCACCACGAGCCTGAGCTTGACGATGCTGCCCGGCTCGACCGGGGAGGCAGTCTCCAGCCAGCCCGTGGCCGCGTGCGAGCCTGCCCCGTCGATGTCGTCGAAGCCGGTGTCGGTGAGCTGATCGGTGCCGAGCGCGCACGCGAACGTCTTGCCGCCGGGCATGGTCGCGCCGATCGCGGGATCGCAGACCTCGAGGTAGCCGTTGTTGACGCTGACGGGATTGTTCTGGCTGTCGAACGAGATGTTGCCGAGGAGCGCCTCGGGGGGCGCGGGATCCTGGAGCGCCAGGAAGAAGTCGTTGAACGCCGAGCAGATGTAGCCGGGGAACTCGTAGGTGTAGAAGTTGAACTTGAAGCGGAAGCTCCTGGCGTTGGTCGGCACACGGATGGTGAGCTCGAGGCCGGCCGCGTCGTAGGCGGGAGCATCGGGCAGGAGCATGACACCGGGGCAGGCCGGACTTTCGATCGGGAAGCCGGGCGGGAGCTCCGTGAGTTCGCCGGTCGCGATCATCAGGTCGGGGTCGAGCGGTCCATGCTGAGCGCCCATCGGCGAGCGATAGTCCTTGTCCTTCGGGCGTCGTGCCGTGCCGCTCGACAGAACGAGCAGGCGCTGGCCTTCGAGCGGGACGACGTTCGGGCCGAAATCGTTGGGCAGTCCGTGTCCGATCGGATCGGGGCCGTGTTTGCCGTCGGCGAACACGTACGCCGCCGACAAGACGCCCCAGCGGCGATCAGTCTCCGTCGCGAAGTGACAGAGCCCGATGCCGCGCGCGGCGTTGTTCGGATCCGCGTCGGCGATATCGGTGATCATCTGATCGCACGCGGTCACCGTGTCGTCCGCGACTCCGTTGCAGTCCTCGTCGATGCCGTTGGCGGGAACGTCATAGGCCCCCGGATTGACCATCGGATCCATGTCGCCGAGGTCGCCCTGCTCGACCGTGAACCCGTCGGCGTCACAGTCGGGAAAGCCGCAGCTGACGGGCCCGCCGCCGCTGCTCACGCCCCCGATGTTCAAGGTGGGCATGGAACCGGAGCCACCCGCAGCACTCGTGCCGCCCGCACCAGCGAGTCCGCCGCTGCCTGCTGCTGCCGGCGGAGGTTGAGCCGTCAGCCCGTGTCCGGACGGGCCATCAGAGGCCGAGCAGGCCGCGATCAAATTGAAGACAACTCCGCCGCAGAGCGCCTTGACGAACGGCACACGTGTCATGGCTCCTCCCAGTTGAACGCACGGATCCCCGGCGAGCTCTTCCGGACGCCGTGGTGCGCACGAGAGGTGCTCGCGGTGGACGGCGCGAAGCTAACACGCGGATCAAGGCTCGAATTTGCGATTACGCTCGATCACATTGCCAAATTCGAGAAGTTTGGCGTCCACGTCGTAGTTTTGCGACGCACCGGCAAAGCCGTCGCATGCTTCGCGCAGGTTTCCGCAACCGGTTCTCGGTCAGGGCTCGAAGTAGCGGCCGACTTGCTCGCGGTACTCTTCGGGGATGTCGGTGCCTTCGACGGCGCCGATCTCGGTGGGGCCAACGGCGCCGAGGCTGCCAGTGCCGAGCTGATTGGCGCTCTCGCCGGCGCGACCCGGCGTGCGACCGAGCGTCGCTCCGTGCATCGATGCGCCGGGCAGGAGCTTGGCGCCGGCCTTGGAGCGCAGCGCGTCGCCTTCGAGCGCCTTGGTCTCGCCGTCGTGTTTGCCCTGCCCCTCGTCCTTCTTGCTGCCAGGTCCGCCTTGTCCGTTCTGGTTCAGCGAATCCTGCTTCGGCCCCTGGCTGCCCTGATTGCCGGGTTTGCCGCTGCCCGGCTGACCGGGTGACGGGATCGGCGCGCCCAGGCCCTTCTGCGCTTCCGCGCCGCCGCGATCGGCGTCGCCCAGACCGCGCTCACGCTCGGCGTCGGCGCTGGGGTCGCGCCTGGCGAGCTCGCGCAGCTGCTCCTCCAGTAGCTTGTCGGCGTCCTTCTCGCCGAGCTTGCGGGCGAGCTCCTCGAGCTCCTGGCGCGTCATCGGCTGCATGGCGCCGCCGCCGGAGCTGGCGCGCTTCTTCAAGTTCTCGGCCAGTCGCTTGCGCTCTTCTTCGCTGAGGCCGCGCAGGGCGCGCTCCATCGACTCGGTCAGCCGGCGTTGCGCTTCTGGGCTACCGCTCTCGCCGTAGTCCTCGAGCGCTTGCTGTCCTTCCTGACCCAGGGCGTCACCGAGCTCGCGGGCGAGCTCGCGTAGGGCCTCGGCCTTGGCTTGCGCCTCGTCGAGCTTCTTGCGCTCGCGTTCGAGCGCTTTGGACAGCGCCTCAGCGCCTTTCTCCTTGGCGGCCTTGGCGGCGTCTTCGAGCGCCTGCTTGGCGGCGTCGCGATCCTCGGACTCGGCCAGGTTGGCGATGCGCTGCATCTCCTCGTCGAAAGCCACGAGATCGCCCTCACTCAGGGCGCGCGCAGCCCGCTCGAGTCCTTGATGTCGCGAAAGCTCCGCGATCGCGGCGTCGAGGCCGGCCCGATTGGCGGCGTCGCCGAACTTCATGCGCTCGGCGGCGATGTCGTCTCGCAGCTTGGCCACGGCGGCGAGCGCCTCTCGCTTTTCCATGCCCTGGGCGAGCTCTGCCTTCAGCTTGCGAGCGGCCTCGGCGATGCGCCGCAGCCGCTCGCGCTCCTCGGGCG
>DATLIL010000761.1:0-2286 GCA_035539475.1 Polyangiaceae bacterium | reverse complement strand
AATGCGGCCTTCCTTTACCGGTCCGCGACAAT
This sequence comes from Polyangiaceae bacterium, assembly GCA_035539475.1. Lineage (GTDB taxonomy): Bacteria > Myxococcota_A > Polyangia > Polyangiales > Polyangiaceae > PMG-095. The sequence goes on along the minus strand of DATLIL010000761.1, from coordinate 2,254 downwards.
GGGCAACATTTGGCACTTGCCCCTCTCGACCGGGCCCGAGCGTTCGCCAGAGCAGGAGCTCATGGGTAGACGAACGGCCTCGAGCAGCCGGAGCGGGGCCGGGTTTTCGGCATGACTACCAATCCCTCCAAGAAGCGACCTGCGGCCATCGTTCTGAGCTCCCACCCGGGTGGCCACGGACCGGTGCCCATCCCGATCACCTGGGGTGCGCCGGCGCCGCTGGACCGTGGCCCGCTGATCGGCACGGTCACCAACAAGCAGCATCGCAACGTGATCGGCACTCACGCCGGCTCGTACTCCGTCTACCGCGCGGTGGCGGTGGCGGCTGGCGCGCTCGATCCGTTGAAGAAGCCCGATCTGACCAACACCGCTCCGACTCACGCCATCGGGCCCTTTCCGCAGTGGTTCGACCCGACCAAGATCGTCAGCCTCGATCCGTTCGGCGCCATGGTCAGCGAGGTGTTCGGCTCGTACTTCGAGAAGGGGTACGACATCCGGCCCACGATCGCGATCACCAAGGCCCAGATCCGCTTGCCCGAGCTCGAAGACGCCGTGGAGGCTGGGCGTCTGAAGGTCGACGGCCACGTGCTCCGGCCGGGCGGCGCGGTGGTGGTGGTCAAGGCGGCGATCGAACCGGTCTGGCATCTGCCGGGTGTGGCCCAACGCTTCGCGTGCTCCGAGTCGGACCTCAGGCGCACGCTGTTCGAACACACGGCGGGCATGTTTCCGGATCTGGTCACCCGCAACGACCTGGACGTGTTCTTGCCGCCGATCGGTGGCGCCACCGTTTACATGTTCGGCGACGTGTCGAGCATTCCGGATCCGAGCAAGGTCCTGGCGGTGCGCGTGCACGACGAGTGCAACGGCTCGGACGTGTTCGGTTCCGATATCTGCACCTGCCGTCCTTACCTCACGCACGGCATCGAGGAGTGCATTCGCAGCGCTCAGGAGGGCGGCTCCGGCGTCATCGTCTACAACCGCAAGGAAGGCAGAGCCCTGGGCGAGGTGACGAAGTTCCTGGTCTACAACGCGCGCAAGCGCCAGGTGGGCGGCGACCGCGCCGAGCAGTACTTCGCGCGCACCGAGTGCGTCGCCGGCGTGCAGGACATGCGCTTTCAGGAACTGATGCCCGACGTCCTGCACTGGCTCGGCATCACCAAGATCGACCGCTTCGTGTCGATGAGCAACATGAAGCACGACGCCGTGGTCAAGGCCGGCATCCAGATCGGCAAGCGCGTGCCCATCCCGGACGAGCTCATCCCCGCCGACGCGCGCGTCGAGATGGACGCGAAGATGGCCGCGGGCTACTTCACCGAGGGCGCCGTGCCCGACGGCAACGAGCTCGCCAAGCCCAAGGGCCGCGGCTACGACGCTGAATGAACGAGCCTAACGCCCTCGCCGAAGCGCGTTACCTCAAGACCCCCGCGGCGATCCGCGAGCGCTGCGCGGCGATCTTCGAGCTCTGTCGCGCCGGTGAGCTCGAGAGCTTCCGTCTCGACGAGTCGCGCTTGCCTGACGTCGCCCGCCACGTCGTCGACGTCACGCGCGCAGCCTACCCCGACGTGCGCCGCGTGCCGTACCACAGCCGCTGGCGCCATTTTGCCGCCGGCGGCGTCGATCGCGCCCGGATTTTCGAGGAGAAGCTCACGGGCTGCGATGAGGTCGAACGCTTGAGGCGGCGCTTCGAGCTCGTCATCCTGAGTGTGCTGCTCGACGCGGGCGCGGGCAGCGCGTGGTCGTATCGCGCGGCGGACGGACGCTCTTACTCGCGCTCCGAGGGGCTCGCCGTGGCGAGCTTCGATTGGTTCATGAGTCAAGACGCGCAGCCTGCGCTCGAGGCGATCGACTCCGAGACGCTGGGTCGCGCCTTTCAGGTGACCACGAACAACCCGCTGGTCGGTCTCGAGGGACGCGCGGCGCTGCTCGGGCGGCTCGCCCGGGTCGTCGCCGACGACTCACGTCACTTCGCCGGTGGACGGCTGGGTGAGCTCGGCGTCTTCTTGAGCACGCAGGCTCGAGGCGCGGCGCTGCCTGCACGGGCGGTGCTCTCCGCGGTGCTCGACGCGCTCGGTCCGATCTGGCCGGGGCGCGAGTCCCTGGCCGGTCAGAACCTGGGTGACGTGTGGGCGCACCCGCAGGTGGGCCTGGTTCCCTTCCACAAGCTGTCGCAGTGGCTCAGCTACTCGCTATGCGAGACGCTCGAGCTCTCGGGCGTGAAGGTCAGCGACCTCGACGAGCTCACCGGGCTGGCCGA
>DATLIL010000760.1:0-4666 GCA_035539475.1 Polyangiaceae bacterium | reverse complement strand
GTTCGGGAGCGCTCGCGGTGGCAGGCGCGCCCGCGTCCCCCACCGCTCCCGAACCCAGCGCAGAGGCGCCCAAGCCGAGGCCGTCCGCCTCGCCGGCTCCGGCAGCCAGCTGCCAGAAGGACGCCGACTGCCGCGCCTTCTCCGACTACTGCACCGGCTGCGATTGCCGCGCGCTGTCCGTCACCGATCCCGACCCCAAGTGCGACGGCCCCGGCGTCCGCTGCTTCGCCGATCCGTGCCTGAACGTCAAAGTCGCCTGCGACAACGGCCGCTGCGTCGCCCGCCGCTCCGCCCCGTCCAAGTAGCCTCTCGGATAACGGCACCGCCTGCCGCGCTCCACGGCTAGCGGGAATCCACCAGTCGGGAGGGAGGAGTGAGAGGCGAACGTATCACTGCCTAGGAACATGTCGTCCTTGCGAACCGTGTGCGCGCTCGTCCTCGTTTCGTGTGCTGGTTCGACTTCGCCGCCTCCGTCGGCACCCAAGCCACGCCCGGGATGTGAGGTTGCCAACGTGGGTCCACTCGTTGGGTACTCGTATCGAAACGTCCTGCCGCTGCCGGCGCTCGCGGGGCCGATCGAGGACGGCACCTACGACCTCGTCGAGATCCTGAATCACACCGCGGAGGCTGGGCAGTGGTCATCGGGCATGGCCCCCGCGTTTCGTTGGACCATGCGCTTCTCGACCCAGGAGACCTCGCCCAACCACGCCGCGGGAATTCTGGCGAGCTCGGTGGATCTGCCACCGAGCGTCGCCTGCAACGTGACGCGCTTCGCGACGTTTCAACGTGAGTTGCGCGTCGAGGGTGGCGATAAGGGCATCGACTCGGTCGCTTACACCGCCCATGGCGACTCGCTGATGTTCACCAAGATGGACGGCGACGGCGGGCACCCTCAGACGTTCGTGTTCCGCCGCAGGCCCTAGGCCGGCTCGCGGCGTCGGGGCCGGCGTGCGCTGCGTCGCCGATCCCTGCCAAAACGTCCACGTCGGCTGCAATCAAGGTCGCTGCGCCGCCGGCGACTTCGCCTACCAATCCCAATAGGTCCGTTGGTTTGGTGAACACGCCATAACGGCACCGCCTGCCGCGTTCAACGGCTCGCCGTCGCGCCCATGATGTGTATCCTGAGGTCATGACACGTCGGGTGGAAAGGACCAGAGCATGACCCGTGGGCCCGAGACGTGCTCCATCGTTTCGACGGCAGCATCTGGCTCACCTATCTCGAAGAGTTTCTCGAGAATAGCGGACTTGGGGATGACGATGACGAGTAGAGCCACCAGCACGGGTTTGACATGGCTAGCATTCGTTGTTGCGGTGGGTTGCGCGAGCACCGGAACGACGCAGGAGGGAAAGCTCGCGCCGAACGCGCCAGTCGATCGTCCTGTCGGGATTGAAAGCGGTGAATCTCCCGACGACGCGCTGGCAGAGTGGCTGAAGCACATCGAGCCGGAGACGAAGAAGGCTCGCGCTACTTACGCGGACGCCAAGGCGAGATATCTGTCCGGACTGCCCGCGGGAGAAAACTTCGTCGGGAAGTACCTCGAATCGGTTCAAGGGCACTAGCTGGAGGAGATGCATGCCAGACCAAGATCCTGTCCGGCGTACACGTGTGGGGCGAGCGGCGCTGGTGGCCACGGCAGCGTTGGTGTTCACGCTTGGTTGCGGAGACACAAAGCGGGACGACGGGTCTGTCGACGGGGTCGAACGGGTGACTCTCACCGGCAACTACCTCACGAGCTTGACCGGCCAAGGCTGGAACCTGGAGAGCGGCCGCATCACGAACGAGCCTGCAGACGTGGACTTCGCGCTCAGCATGACCATGGTGATCATGCTGCATCCCAGACAACCGGAAGTCGGCTTCTGCGAACCGGGCGGAGTGAGCAAGTTCGAACGCGTCGAGGACGTTCCGAGCGACGCTAGCGGTTGCACGGGCTGGGGTTCGGCCGATCTCGGTGGCAACAGCCCGGTCATCGCGGACTCCGTTGCAGGCAGGGGATTCATCGTGCGCAATCGCGATGCGGTTCCGGTTGCAAAGCTGATGATCGTCTCGGCATCCGTCGTGGAGGCGGACGTTCAAGTAACGTTCGATATCGCCAAGCTTTGACCGACAGCCGGGCTCTAGAACTCGTCGAAAAGGTGCTTTCCAACGACGCGCTGTTCAAGCTCGCTGCGCGCGAGCTGGAGAGCCTGTCACCGGATCTACGGGCAGCCGAGGTCCTCATCGAGGCCTTCCGCGGCGGCAGAGCTCAGCCCTGGCTGACGGCGTACCTCCTCGGGTGTATCGGTCATGAGGCTGGCTACGCTGTGGTCCGCGAGATCTTGCTGGCGGCGCCGCGTTCGCTCGCGGAGAGCTACGCCGGCGTGGCCCTGGCCAAGATTCGAGGCGCCGGCGCATTCGAGGATCTGGCCGCGCTCCTCACCGAAGCGCCCCAGCGAGTGAGTCGAGAGGGCGCTGCGTACGGACTTCGAGAGCTTGGTGGCCCAGCGGCCATGGCTGCAGTTGCGGCGGCAGGTCGTGACCGTCACATCAAGCTGGACGTCGCCGCGTCCATTCTTGCTGCATCCGTCACCGCTGAGCTCGTGCTGGAACTCCTCGACTCCGGCGGGGAACGGGGACTGGCCATCGTGGCCGTGATCATCGAGTCCCGCCTGACGACCACGGAGACCGTCGAGCCGTGGAATCCGTCGGAGAGCCCAGGGATTGTCGTTGCCGTGAGAGGCTCGCTCGAACGCCATGGTCACGGCCTGTCGCAGCTGCGACGCCGGCATCTCGACCAATGGCTCGAGCAACACGAGCGAAAGCTAGTCCTCGCTAACTCGGAAGGGCAGTAGGCGCTACACTCAGGCGTGAGATGGCCCTGCGAATCCTCGATCGGCTCGCGAAGTGGGCGGCTCTTTGGGGCTATCGTGCCAGGTTGGGGCCGCTGCTCGTCGAGCGGTACGGGCGGCAGCGTTACTACACGCCGCCGCAGGTCCTGACGACGATCAAGCTGCATCGCCTCAGCGAGCGTTTTGCTCCGTATGCGTGCGTAATGTTTTGTTCGAGGCAGGCCTACTCGGAGTTCGCGCTCGGCCACGATTCGAAGGCTCGCTCACCCGTTGACCCAGTAGTCGCCTCGTCCGCCGCGATGTGGGCTGGGGCACTGATCCAAGAGTGGCCCGAACATCACGACGTCGTGAGCGATCTTGGAGGCCGCCACGGGGACCACGATTCAGGCTTTGGCTCCGATCACGTTGGGGCTGACTCCACGGACATCGGATACGGGCACGATGCGGGTGCAGGCGGTCATGACGGCGGCTCTCATGGCGGCGGCGATGGATCCTATTAGGAACCTGATGCGCCCTAGTCCGTCGCGTCGCGCTCGGGAGCGAGGGCCCACTGCGCGCCAGTGATGGTGCCGCCGAGCTCGTTCGGGCCGCTGTCGGCGGCGAGGGCGCCGTCACCTTCGTCCAGGTGCCAGAGCGCGATCGTCGTTTCGTCGGCGACGAGCTCCGGTTCGGGCTCGAACTCGGCCGGGTAGCGGTCGGTCGACGACAGGCGCACGTCGGCGACGAAGCCGTCGAGGGGCGGCCACCAGAGCTGACCTTGTGAGACGTCGTAGTTGCGCTCGTTGCGCGCGGTGGCGCCGATGAAGAGCGAGCTCGGCGGGTTGGCGACGGCGTCGGTGGCGCTGGCGCTGGCGCTGAGCAGCCCATCGACGTAGAGGCGGTAGGAGCCCGCGCCGTAGGAAATGGCGATGTGGTGCCAGGTGCCGGTGCTCGGCTGCGAGGGGGCCACGACGGAGACCCAGGTGCCGGCGCCGGGCAGGAAGCTCCAGCTCGCCAGCCCGTGTGACGGCGCCAGCTCGGTCGTCGGCAACTGCAGCGGCGGCAATGCTTCGGGAACGCCGAAGGTGAGGTTGAAGTCACCGACGCCGGAGGCCCAGCGGTTCACGAGTCCGTGGCCGCCCGTGTAGCTCTTGGGCAGCACCCAGGCTTCGACGGCGAAGTCTTGCGGCAGGTCGAGCAGTGGTGAGCTCGGGATCTCGACGCGATCGTAGGGACCGTGGAAGTAGAGCGCTCGTTTCAACCCCGAGCAGGGATCGCCGTCGACGCATTCTGGTGGAACGGGCGGTTCCTCGACGGGTGGTTCCTCGATCGGCGGTTCCTCGACCGGCGGTTCCTCGACCGGCGGTTCCATCGGCCCGCCTCCGGCTGATGGCTCCGCGGCGGGCGGCTCGGGCAACAGGTGCACGGAGACGTCGTTTTCACAGCTGCAGACGAGGACCGCGGCGGCGAGGTGAACGCTGCCACGGAATGCCCTCTTCACTCCTGGCTCCCGATGCGAGCTCTGACCCTCTTCAGTGCGGCACGCGCGTCCGGCGCCAGCGGCGACCTGGGGTAACGCGAGACCAGCATTTCGAGGTCCGCTTGCGCCCCGGAAAGATCGCCTTTCTGTTCCCTGCTCAGGGCCCGTTGCAAGAGCTCTGTCTCGCTGGCGAGCGTCTGGGCGCTTGGCTTGAGAGCGCGGGGCTCGCGGCGCTGTGGGCTCGTCGCGTGCTCGCCGCTCGGCGCGACCTCGGCGTCGGAAGCTGAAGCAGCGCTCGCGGGCGACGGGGCGGCCACGGCGCTCGACCAGGACTGTGACGCGAGCAGCCGACTGCGCTGCCCGGCGTGTTCGACCTCGACT
>DATLIL010000759.1:0-5960 GCA_035539475.1 Polyangiaceae bacterium | reverse complement strand
GAGCAGTACTACACCCGCGCGCTCGCTCCCCTTTCCAAGCCGGACGAACGCGCGATCGTCGCGCAGCGCATCGACGCGCTCTATCCGCTTCCGGCGAGCGGCCCCGAGCTTCGCGCCGAGGTCACCGCCGGCTTCGACTCGAATGCTTCGCAATCCGGGGCTGCCAACGCCGTCGGCGCCTCGGGAACCGCCGATCAGAGCAGCGCGCTCACGCGCCTGTCACTCGGCCTCGGCTGGACGGTGCGCACGGGACGAAATACCGCCCTGACCCCCGCCTACGCCGGTTCGTCGCTACTCCTGTGGCAGCCCGAAGTTCAGGACCTCAGCCTGCACGGTCAGGAGCTCGGCCTGGCTTTCGACTGGGCGCCGACGCATCGCCTCGCCCTGCGCCTGAGCGCCTCCGCGCCGCTCTATCTGATCGGCCTCAACGAGCCCGAGCCGTTCAGCTTCGAGCCCGGCGGCAACGCTCGCCTCGCCGTCACCCACGATCAGACCATGACCACGCGCCTCTTCCTCGATGCGCGGCTTCTCCAGGGCCTGAACGGTCGCGACGCGCTCAGCGGCCATCGCTTCGAGCTCGGCGCACGAGAGACCGCGTCCCTCGGCCGCGGCGCGCTCTGGGCCGAGGCTTCCGCAGGCGAAAACGGCATGGGCGTGTCGGAGGTCGGCACCAGCCCCGACGACTTTGCCATCTGCTCAGACGTGCTGCGCGGCCCCGGCGCTGCGTGCGGCGAAGGCAGCGTCTACCTCATTCCCCTCGGCTACCGCTTCATCGGCGCCTCGCTCGGCGCGAGCACCACGCCGCTCTCGTCCCTCACGTTCTCCGCCAGCGCCCGCGTCGAGTACCGCCGCTACCTCCAGGACAGCGTGCTCTTACTCGATCCGTTCGGCCTCGGCCCCTACGGCGCGCCCGCCGAGTACCGCCGCCTGCGCGAGGACGTCCGCGTCGCGGCCTCGCTGCGCGCGGCGCTAGCCCTCGACGAAGCCGAACACTACTCGCTGCTCGGCAGCTACTCGCTGCTGCTCAGCACCTCCAACATCGCGCAGAACGAGGGCGGCCGGGAGCACGCGCTCGACTACGACGATCGCAACTTCACGCAGCACGTCGTCGAGCTCGGCCTCGCCGCCCATCTCTGGTAGTCAGCTGTCGCCGGCCTTGGCGTTGATCGCGAGCTTGACGCTCACGTCGTTCTTGATCAGGTCGTTGGCCATGCCGTCGTAGTTGATGTTGAAGTCGCGGCGATTGAAGGTGAATTCAGCCACGGCGCGCACACCGTCACCCGTCTTCTCGATCGTCGCGGGGAAGCTCACCGACCTGGAGACGCCGTGCAGATCGAGGTTGCCGGTGACGAGGTACTTGCCGGCGGCGCCCGCAGGCTTGACCTCGGTCGACGTGAAGCGAACCTTCGGATACTTCGCAGCATCGAAGAAGTCCGCCGACTTCAGGTGATTGGTGAGCTTCGGGTGGTCGGCGTTCAGGCTGTTCGCGTCGAGCTCGACGTTCACCTTGCCCTTCTCCGGGCTGTCACCCACGAGGTCGATGTTGCCGGTGAAGCGCTCGAAGCTTCCGTCGTGCTTGCCGGTGACCTTCGCGCCCACCCAGGTCACCTTGGAGCTCTGCTGGTCGAAGACGTAGCGAGAGCTGCCTTGCGGCGCCTTGGTATCAGCGGCCGCGCTCACTTCCTTGACGGAGAGCTGGGCGCCCGCCTTGGGTGCGTTGTCACAAGCCTGGACGAGGAGTCCGAGAGCGGCTGCGGTGATCAGGGTCGGGTAGAGAGCGCGTCGTTGCATGCCCCCAAACCTGGATCCGTCCGGCTCACTCGAGAAGGCCTGTACCCAGCCATTCAGCGTTGCGCTCGCGCAACGGTCAGCCTGCGGGAGCGCCGCAGCGCGGCTCCAACCAGCAGCAACAGCGCGCCAAAAGCTCCGTTCGAACGAGCTCCTGAGCGCGGGACCTCGCAGTCACAGCCGTCGCTCTCCTGTGGCGAGCTTCCGTCCGTTTCTTCGGCCGCGCCCGCGCTCCCACCAGCGCCGGGCGCCTCTCGCTGCCCACCGCTGCCGCCCTCAATCTCCGCGCCGCCGGCTGAGCCCGGTTGCCCAGCAGCTCCACCAGCATCGGTATCACCAGCACCAGCCGTAGCGGTGTCGCCGCCCACGCCGCCGGCCCCACCCGCAACAGGTTCACCGTTGCTCGAGCCTTCGACGCTGCCAATGTCGATCACCGCGCCGGTCACCCGCGGCAAACCTCGCTGATCCAGGATTGGAGGAGTCTCGAGCTCTGGGTTACCGGCGTCGATCACGGGGCTGTCACCTGCTGGCAGGTGGGTCAGCGTCGGACCGTCGTTGTCCTCGAGCGGTCCGAGCAGCGGATCCTCTCCGAGGATGTTGCCGCTGCCGCTGATGCTCACCGTTCCGGGTTCCTCGATCAGGCTGAAGGACACGTCGATGGTCGCGTCATTCTCCAGGGAGAGCTCGCCCTCGGGTGAGGCTGTGCTGTTCGCGAGGATCGAGTGCTCGATATCGACTGCCGCTTCGACCACGGCGACCGAGCCACCCGCTTCGTCGGTCGTGTTACCTGCAATGGTCGCGTGCTGCAGGTGGACGATGCTGTACCGCGAGCTGAGTGCGCCGCCGGGGCCCCCGGCCGCGTTCCCCGAAAGCGTCGAACCGGCGATGGTGATTTCTCCAATCGCGTCCAGCGCTCCGCCCTTGCCCTCGCAGCTATTGCCGGAAAACGTGCTGTCCACGATGTCGAGCTGATAGTGAAAGAACGCGCTCACGCCACCGCCATCCAGCGTGGAGGTGTTGCCCGAGATCGTGCTGGCGACGATGGTGCCCAGGCCCAGGTAGGTCGAAAGGCTGAGACCTCCGCCGCTGCCACCGAGCGCATGGTTGTTGCTGATCGTGCAATGCCGGAGGTCCAGATCCGAGTTGTAGAAGGAGACGGAAGCGCCCCCGCCGTAGGCGCCGGCCTCGTTGTCCTCGAGCGTCGTGTTTTCGAACAAGGTGTCACCGTTGAAGCTGTGCACGATGACCCCACCGCCGCTCCCTCCGGCGGTGTTGCCGCTCACCACACAGTCGATCAAGCTCACGGTCTGGGCGCTGTACGCACCGTCGAAGGCGACGGCGCCCCCGTCTCCGGATGCCTCGCAGTCGGTGAGCGTCACGCCTTCGAGCGACAGATTGGCCCCGCGCGCCAGAACGCAACCTCCGCTGTCGTCGCTTCCGTCCCTGACGCCGAGTCCGGCGATCGTGACGTCGATGAGGTGGTGTTCGTGCTCGACGTGGAAGACGCGCGCTCCGTCTCCCGCCACGGTAAGCTCGCCGGCGCCGGGCCCAACGATGCTCAGCGAGTCCGTGACCGCTAGCTCCCCGCTGGCCAGGCTGATCGTCCCGGTCAAACCATCCTGAAACACGATGATGTCCGGCTCCGGCTCGCCATTCGCGAGCGCAATCGCCTCGCGCAGGGTGCCTCCCGTGGCCTCGTCCGCCAGGCTCGTCACCGTGAAGGTCGCGCCCAGCGCCGTTGCAGGTGCGCTCAGCGCCAGTGCGAAGGCGAGCGCGAATGCCGCCACTCCACTCGCCTTGCCGATCCGTCCCTCACATCCACATCGCACCATGCGGGCACCGTAGGAGAGCACCCCATCAATCGTCAACGTGTTGTACCGCGCGCTGAGCGGACGTCCGCGGACACTCTGCGGACGTCCGCGATGCACAAGTCAATCTCGAAGGCCGGAGGCGAGCGTCCTGACAGCTCAGAGGCAGGCTGGGAAGGCCTCGCACACTCCCGTGTCGCAGATGTCCGTGCAGCAGTCTCCGGCAACGAAACACTCCTCGTCGCACTGACAAGACCAGTCCACGTTGTACTCGTGGCCGCAAAGGCCAGCGCAGCTGTCGAGGCAAAGACCGCCAGGGCTGCACGCGCCGTCGAGGGAGCAGTCACCACAGTCGCCTCCACAACCGTCGTCGCCGCATTCCTTGCCATCGCACTGGGGCACGCAACCGCCGATCAGCGTCGCCTCGAGATCGCTGACGCAGAAGTCGTATGCCGTCGGGGCGAGTTCACTGGGCACGAGGTTCCACGTGATGGAGGAGATCGGCTCCCCCTGGTACTGGAAGCCGGTGACTCCCCAGCACTCGGTGTAGAGCGTGCTGAGGTCGACGTAGCCGGACTGCAACACCTCGATGCAGTAGTCGAAGCCCGCGTCCGTCCGCACCTGGAGCCTGAGCGGCGGGACGTTACCGCTCAGGTTGAAGGTGAAGCCGGCGACGTCGTAGTCGTCCGGATCCCAGCCGGGGAACAGAGATCCGGGATCCACCGGGCAGGACGCCGTCAATGGATTACATAGCGAGAGCCCGACCGCTGCACCCCAGTAAACCGGCCAGTTCTGGCCGATGACCTGCGCGAGCTCGCCGTTCACGCAGAACTCATCGCCGGCTCCGGTGAAACAGCCCGCGTCGATCGTGGAGCCGGCCTGGTCGTGAACGGTGAACATCTGGCCGACCATGTCGAGATCGCACGCCTCCACCCAGCCGTTCGTGTGTGGCAGCGGCACGTTGCCGTCAGGGAAACCGCCGCCCGGGCACTCCGACCCCTGTGGCGCGTCGCAGCGAGGCCCCACGGTGGCCGTGGTGTTGTCGACGCAGAAGTCGAACGGCTGCGGGGCGGTCTCGTTGGGGAGGATGCTCCAGTAGACCCACGCAATTGGCTCGCCCAGGTACTGAGCTCCGCCGGGGTTCCAGCACCCAACGCGGAGATCCTCCAGGGCCACGAAGTTCGTGCTCGCATCGGCGCAATAGTCGGTGCCGTCCAGGGTCCGCACACCCAACCTGAGCGGCGCCGAGATCCCGCCGCTCAGCTCGAAGGCAAAGCCGCTGACACCCGAGTCGTCTGGATCCCAGCCCACCGCTTGCGAACAGTCCGCCGTGGTCGTGTCGCAGACTTCGACGCCCACCAGTGCGCCCCAGTAGGTGTCCCAGAGCCCGCCTTGCACCTGCCCTGTCTCACCACTCACGCAGATCTGGTGGCTCAGGGAATCGAAACAGTTCGTTTCGATCAGCGTGCCCATTTCGTCCGTCTCCGTGAACAGACGACCGACGATATCGAGCTCGCAGGTTTGCACCCAGCCGTCGTTGTGGAAGAGCGGAACGTCGTCAGCGGCGAGCCCGCCACCCGGACAGCCTTTGCCTTGCGGCTCCGAACAGCCGCCCGCCGAACCGCCCGAACCTGCCGTGCCGCTGCTGCCGCCCGAGCCTGCCGTGCCGCTGCTGCCGCCCGAACCGCCAGCGCCTGCGAGACCGCCAGCTCCGGCATCACCGCCGAGATTGCCCTCGCCGCCGTTGCCGCTTTCACCGGCAGCGCCGCCAAGGCTCGTATCGCCCGCCGTGCCGCCTGCGTCCTTGCCTGCTGCGCCAGCTGCGTTGTCTTGGCCCGCCGTGCCGCCCGACGAGTCGCCCGCGATGCCCGGTTGGTCGCCACCGGCACCGCCGCCCGTCGCTTCGCCCGCGCCCCCAGGCGTGTCGTTACCACTCGCACTACCTCCGGAGGACGTTCCGCCCTTGCCCGCTCCTCCGCTGCCGGATTCGCCGCCCGCGGATGGCCCACTACCGGATTCGCCGCAAGCCACCACCATCCACAACGCGCTCACGGAAACGATACAGCCCACTAGACGGCTGGGACGTGCCTCTCTGCCCACCATGCGAACTCCTCACTGCACCGAAATGCGATTCCTGGAAGGTTCACCATGGCCACCAGTACCCGTCAAGATCTCGCTGACTTCGAGTCAGGTGGGCCAACCTCTCGTCGTGGTAGCTTCGGACGTCGATGATTGCGCGCTACCAGCTGATTCGTGGCAAACGCCCGCCCGGCAATCCTTTGCCGAACGGAACGCGTCTCGACGTGCGCAAACATCGCCATCACGTGCTCTCTCCGAACGGAAAGAGCGTCGAGGAGTTCCTCG
>DATLIL010000758.1:0-3606 GCA_035539475.1 Polyangiaceae bacterium | reverse complement strand
GCTGTCGACCATGCAAGACTCCTGGACGCCGACGTCGCAGGTGACCGCGGCACCCCAGCGGCCATCTTCACAAGCGTACGAGTACGCCGTAACTGAACCGGGCGTGTCGTTGCCGACGCCGTTGCAGGTGAAGGTGTCCGGAAGGCACTGCGCTTCGCACTGCACGAAGGTGCCGTTCTGCTCGCAGGCACCAAACGCGCAGTCTTCCGCCGCGTCCCACTGCCCGTCGTCGCCGCAGGTCATGGTCTGGATACCGAGGCAGACCACGGTACCCGGCGTGCACTCGGCGCCACACAGCACCTCGTTCATCGCAGGCTGCTGGTACGCGCCGTACTGCAGATCGAGCTGGCCACCGTCCCAGCAACCGACGTTCAAACCGCAGGTCTCGGTTTCCGCCGACCACTTGCCGTCGACGCAGTTCTGATAGAGCGGGGACCCGTTGAGCGCGGTTTCGGGCAGGAGACAGCGCGAGTCACCGTCGACGCACTCTTCACCGCAGTAACCTGGATCCTGATCGGCGGTGTTGTGGGTGCTGCCGAACGCATCCGAGTCCGCGCTCTTGATGCAGACACCAGAGCAATCCTCGGGGTCACCGAGCGTGCCGTCGGCGTTGCAGGGACGCCACTGGCCGTCAGGCGTGCAGGCGCCCATTCCCTCGGGAACGGTGAGCGTGCCGAGCGTGTCGAGCCAGTAGGCGCAGACCGGATCGACGCAGGTCCCGGTCGAGGTGCCGTCGTAGGTGGCCGTGATGCGGCAGGCGTACTCGTACTCGTACTCGCTGTCCGTCGGGCACTGCTCCGCCGGGCCGAAGGTGCCGTCGTCCTGGCAGGTGCTCGTGGCGTCGCCACCGGCGCAGCTCACCTGGCCAGGGATGCATTCGCTGTCGCAAGCCGCGGTCTGCCAGTAGTGCTGGTGCCAGTAGGTGCCGCCCGCGTAGTGGTAGACGTACTGCGATTCCTGGTAGCACTGCTCGTAGTCAGCACATTCGTAGTTCACCCACTCCAGGTTCGCGAAAGGCGGCAGGCCCTCGCACTGCGTGTAGGTGTTCTGGTAAGCGGTGCCTTGCGGGTCGTCGACCGTTCCACAGAAAGCCGAAATCGAGGAGGGGCCACCGTAGTACGGGTCAACGGACTGCTCGTCCTGCAGGTAGTTGATGTACGTCAGGAACTGGCGGTGCTCATGCGGCACGGGGCAGTTCGGCGCCTTGCATGACGCGGTCGAGTCCGCGAAGCTCGGCTCGCTCGGGAACTCCGAACCGTTGTCGTACCAGGCCTGCACGGCGCTGATCCAGTCGTTGATCTCCGACTTGGTGATGTTGTCGTAGGAGCACTGCTCGCCCGCGTCGCAAGCGCTCTTTACCCAGCCCGTACCGTCGTCGTTGCAGGTGTAGAGCGATCCGAAGTCGTACGGTGCGTAGTAGCCGTTGTAGAGGTAGTAGTAGAACGACGCCTCGTCGACCGGCGCGCAGCGCGTCTCGCCCGGGATACAGGCCGGACCGCGGCAGAAGCCGTCGAGACAGGGCGTGGCGTCGTCGCACTCGGTGACGACCCAGGACGCACCGTCCTTGTCGCAGACGGCCGAGTTCGCGCCGACACACTGGGCCTCGCCGGGGATGCAGGCGGTATCCTCGTTGAAGGTGCAGGCGCCGTCGACGCAGGCTTCGTCGCTGTCGCAGGTCTCGAAGACCCAGCCCGAGCCGTCAGCGTCGCAGATCTTGACGGTCCCGCTGGTGGCACAGACCGGATTGCCTTCGGGATCGCAGACCTTCACGCCTTCTTCGGTCGGCTGGCAGCCCATCTCGTCCACGCACGCCGTGCCGGGGTCGCAAGGAACGGGGATCCACTGGCGGCCGTCCGGGGAGCACACCTGGGCGGCGGCGTCAGACGCGCAGCGCTGGGTTCCTTCTTCGCACTGGCCAACACACGCGCCGTCGTCGCAGCGCTCACCCTGCGAACACGAGAACTCGACCAGGCGGGTGCCGTCGGCGTTGCAGACGGTGCCGGAGTTCGTGTTGTCCTGGCTGCAAACGGCCTCGCTCGGCTTGCAGATCTTGGTGAGTGTGTTGTCGCCGTCACCACAACCGGCGAAGAGTGTCGCGACCATTCCGAGGATCGCGGCGCTACACAGTGCTCTCATCTTTATCATTTTGATTAGTTCCTCTTTGCGAGCGTTAGCCCAGCCAAGCGTAGAGCGGTGCGTCGGAGGCTCGGTCGCGTACGACACACAGTCTACTGAGTGTCGCATAGTAGACAGTGGCGCACCGGAATGGGAACCCCCAATCACCATGAACTGAGCTAGATCCGGCGTGTGCTCCAGTGCTGGCGCAAGGCGCTCGCGACTTCGGGTTTGGGACCCAAGGACTCGACAGTGTCTCGATTTGTTCGAGCGTCCACGGGCTCGTCGCGACGACAGCGACGACAGCGATGACGGTGACGACAGTGTCGACCGGTCGGCCGTGACACGATCGACGCATCCCGAGCTTTGCGGATCGGCGCTTTTCAGGGCGCTTCAGAGGTAACGGCTTTCAGCCGCAGTGCAGTCTGCTAGGCTGTCTCCGCTCAATGGCGACCCTTCGCTACTTTCCAGCAGATGGGGCTCCGGTGCTCGTCGCACTGCACAAACCAGTGACGACCATCGGGCGAGCCATGGGTAACGACATCCACCTACCCGACGCGAGCGTGGCCGCCCATCACGCCCAGATCGTGTTCAACGGCCGTGACTTTCAGCTGGAAGAAACCGATCGCGACGCCGAGATCCTGATCAACGGCAAGAAGAAGCGCCGGGCCCGCCTCGCCACTGGCGACCGCATCCAGCTCGGGCGGGCGATGCTCGGTTTCAGCATGTTTACGGAGCTCCCGGTCGAGGAGCCGAAGCGTCCGGAAAGCGGAGTGGGCTCGGAGATCGCCGGCCTCCGACGCCTCCACTCCTTCAGTGAACGCTTGATGACGACTCAATCCGTCGACGACCTGCTGCAGGCGTTGCTCGACGACATCATCGAGCTCACCGGTGCGGCACGCGGCGTGGTGCTCCTGGTCGACCCAAGCGAGAGCAGGGAGGCAGCGCCCCGGGTGAGGGCCTCGCGCAACGTGCAGAAGGAGCTGATCGAGGACGCCTCCGGCGCCATCAGCGACAGCATCGTGCGTCAGGTGATCGAGACCAAGCGAGCCGTGATCGTCTCGGACGCGCTGACCGACACCACCTTCGGCAAGAGCGAGAGCGTGATCGCGCTCAAGCTCTCGAGCGTGATGGCGGCGCCGCTGGTCAGCCAGGGCGAGGTCGTCGGAGCGCTGTACGTGGCCAACGACGAGATCAAGCACCTGTTCGATCGCCGTCAGCTCGATCTGCTCACGATCTTCGCCGGCCAGGCCTCGCTGATCCTGCAGAACGCCATTCTTCTGTCAGCGCTTCGCGCCGACAAGGAGAAGCTCAGCGCCGAGCTCAAGGACAAGCGCTTCGGCGAGATCATCGGCGCCTGTTCGTCGATGATGGAGGTGTTCCGCAAGCTGCAGAAGGTGGCCGCCACCGACATCAGCGTGCTGATCACCGGCGAAACCGGCACCGGCAAGGAGCTCATCGCCCGCGAGATCGCGCGCCGCTCCAATAGGG
>DATLIL010000757.1:0-4216 GCA_035539475.1 Polyangiaceae bacterium | reverse complement strand
GCACGCAGCGGTGAGCAAGCTCGACCTGTCGCCCAGCGAGCGCGCGCTGTTCGATGCCGCCGCCGATCGTGCCCGCAACGAGCTGTCGCTGATCGCCTACCAGGCAGCGCTCGACCACGACGCGCTGGCCAAGAAGAATCGTGGCGGCTCGGGCGGTAGTGCCGGCGCCGGCGGCAAGGGCGGAACAGGCGGCTTTGGTGCGACGTCGTCGGGCGGCGAGGCCGGCGACGACAAGTACCATGAGACCCCCGGACGCAACGTCGTCACCCTCTTGAACGGCGTGGTCGACGCCGAGCGCGCTGCGTTCTGCTTCGCGCGCGTGGTGGACGGTCAGCCAGAGTTCGTCGGTAAGCCCACGCCGGAAGGCGGGCTCGACTTCGCGCACTCGCTCGCGATCGAGTCGATCGAGGGCATCGATTTCGAAGAGGATGCCATCGCCACCTTCGTCCTCGGCGGCGATCTCGCGCTCGTCGAAGGGCTCGGTTGCGAGGCAGCTGTCGCCGAGGCCAAGCGCTTGATGGCTGAAGCCATGCCGGAGGAGCCTGGCGCCGGCGGTGCCGGCGGAGCAGCTGGAGCGAGCGGCGGAGCAGCTGGAGCGAGTGACGTCGGCGGCGCCGGCGGTGACGCCGGTGCGGGGGGCTCACCAGGAGCCGGCGGCGTTCCCGGTGCCGGCGGTGATCTTGGCGCTGGCGGCATCAACACGTTTGCGCAGGAGGTCATGGCCGGAGCGGGCGGCGCCGAGAGTGCGCCGCTGCCCGAGGCGCCAGGCCTTCAGGTGCACGAGCTGCCCGTGCTGCCGCCTGCGACACTGAGCGGCGGCTACAGCTTCCTGTTCGCAGCCGCGGGCTGCATCGGTGGCCCCTGGCACCGCCACGAGCTGGACGACCAGGTCTGCGGCGAAGGCTACGTCGGCAATCCGACGCTCGTGCCGATGCTCGTCACGATGTCGCGGCAGGCGAGCCTCCGTTTGAGCCTGCAGGCGCTGCACGCTTCACGGGGCAGCGGCGAGCTCGATCTGCGCGTCGCGCCGCCCGAGGGCAGCGTCGACCTGCCGCTTTACGTCGCTCGCGATCTGCTGCAGGGCGTGATCGCTCCGCGGCCGCCCATGGGCGAATACTCTGCGGTCGAGCTCGGGGTGGAGGCCAGCGGCCACAACGTCGAGCTCGTCAGCGACAGCTCGACGCGGCTGGCCGAGCCCTGGGATCGGGTGCTCGGTCGTAGCTCGCTCGATACCCTGGAAAACGAGCAGAACTACGTGCTCGTCGTGGTCGGAGCACGCCCGGGCCTGGGCGTCGCCCAGTGGTGGAACAAGGCCGCCGTCACCATCGTTCCGGCAGAGCCGTGAAACGTCAGTGATAGAGCTGCACTTCGGCGAGCTTGGCCTTCACGTCGTTGAGGTGGGCGCTCGAGGGGAAGCGGCGCAAGAAGGCGCGCATGGTGTTCTTGGCGTCGTTCCAGGCCTGGATGTCGAGCTGCGCCTCCGCCAGGAGGAAGGTGGCCTCGTCCATCACTTCCTTGTCGGCTGACGCCTCCGACAGCTGCAAGAGGATCGGGATCGCGTCGCGCTGGTTGCCGAGGTGCACCAGGGCGCGCGCGAGCTGGTAGCTCGCCTCCGGGCTGTGCGCCGCGTCGTTCTTAAGCTTGAGCGACTCGCGGAATTGCTCCTGCGCTTCGTGCCAGCGACCGGCGCGCGCGTGGTCGAGCGCTGCCTGGTAGGCGATCAGCGACAGCTCGTTGCGGGCACGATCGGCGGCGGCATCGAACAGCGCGCGCTCGCTGGGCGACAGGTCGAGCTTGCTCACCGCGGCGTGCCCCTCGATCACCTCACGGCGCTTGTTCAGGGCCACGAGCTCGTAGAAGTCGTGGGCCTGACGCGCCGAGCGCGCCCGCTCTTCCTCTCGGGACGAGAGCTGTTTGATCTCCTTCTCGAGCGCGACCACCCGTTCCTGCGCGTCACCGGTCTCGTTGCGCACGGCGTCCAGCCGCAGGTCCCAGGCGAGCTTCACGAACACGAGCACCACGCCGATCGTGACCACGTAGGACGTTGCGCTGTTGAGGAAGGCGCGGCGCTCCTGGCCCGACTGGCGCTTGGCGATGCTCTTGATGTCGGCCGACAACGCGTTGACCAGATTGTTCGTCTTGATCGACAGCGAGCGGCTTTC
Source organism: Polyangiaceae bacterium (assembly GCA_035539475.1). GTDB lineage: Bacteria > Myxococcota_A > Polyangia > Polyangiales > Polyangiaceae > PMG-095. The sequence continues at coordinate 2,054 of DATLIL010000757.1, read as the reverse complement.
GACGATCTCGCGCTTGATCTCCTCGAGCTCGTACTCGTTCATGGGCCTCGACCGGCGGCGCTCCTCCGGTATCCCGGGGGTGGAAGCCCGGCAAGCTTGCCGCGGCGCATCAGGAATGCCAGCAAATCCGCCCCCAAAACGGAACGTCTGGCTCCCGCCCGCGTTTTCTGGCGGCTTTCGCTTGAACAACGGCCGCGGAGTCGCTAGTAGGCGGGGCCGGCCGCCTCTACCGGCGAAGGAATACGATGGATACGAGCGACATTAAGAAGGGCCTCAAGCTGCTGCAGGACGGCCAACCGTACGTGGTGGTCGACTTTCAGTTCGTCAAGCCGGGCAAGGGGCAGGCGTTCACGCGCACCAAGATGAAGAACATGCTCACCGGCGGCACCATCGAGCGCAACATTCGCTCTGGTGAGAAGCTCGAGGCGGCGGACGTCGAGGAACGGACGCTGACCTACATCTATCCGGAAGGCGACATGTTCGTCTTCATGAACAACCAGAGCGGCGATCAGGTGAGCGTCCCGCGTGAGGTCGTGGGCGACGAGTCCGGCTTCATGATCGACGGCATCGAGGTCTCGATCACAATCTACAACGGCAACCCGGTCGGCATCTCGCTGCCCCCGCACATCGTCGTGCAGGTGGCCGAGACCGAGCCCGGCGTGCGTGGTGACACCGCCACCAACGTGACCAAGCCCGCCAAGATCTCCAGCGGCGCAACGGTCCCCGTGCCGTTGTTCGTGAACGAAGGCGACTGGATCAAGGTGGACACCAGGTCCAGGTCGTACCTGGAGCGGGCTAAAGCGCCGTCCTGAAAGCCTGAAGGCGCTTCGCGCCTTTCAGTGTCTGGTTTTGTTGCTCGGCGGGCGCTTCTCTTGAGGCGGGCGCTTCGCGCCCGCCTCGCGGGATTTGTATTTTGCGGAGTGGCTGCGCATGGCGCCTGGCCTTCCGGGTGACCTGACAGAAAGCGGCGCCTGTTCGGTCATTTTGTAGTGACTCGCGTCTCGCTCGTGGATCGAGATCTGTTCTTCCAAGATCCATGATGCCGTTCCGGCTCGGCCGCTGACGCGGCCTCGCGATGCCCTGTTACGGCGCGAGACGGCTTCGCGGGCGGAGGCAGGAGCTGAGGTGACGGTGCGGAGAGCTGAGTCGACGGCACCCAAAGGTAGGGTGACGGTTCGGGGAGCTATGTCGACGATGCCAGGAGCTATGTCGACGGTGCCGAGAGCTATGTCGACGATGCTCGGGAGCTATTCGACGGTCTGGCAAGCCAGCGAGATCGCTGCGGAAGCTCTGGCGGGCTAGGGTGCAGGGATCAGGAGCGTGGGTTTGCCGGAGTTGAGGCAGGCGGCGGCGCGGCGGTCGTTGGCGACGACGCAGTCCGACAGATCCGTGGGCTTGGGGCCTTCGGCGGCCGGCTGCCAGAGCTCGGTTTTTTCGCCGCCCGTGACGAGCAGGCCGAGGCGAGTGGGCACGACGAGCGAGCGGCCGTCGCTCGAGCGTGGCGAGCCGTGGACGGACGGGCTTTCGCTCGGGTTGAGGCGTGAGCCGCCGAGCAGGAGGTCGGGCTCGCTGCCGGCGAACGCGATCGGCGCGAGCTCGGGGAACGGCGAGAGGCGCGCGCCGGCGCAGAGCCCGGGTCGCGGCGCGAGCAGCCGCGTGACGATTTCTCTGCCGCCTTCCATGCCGAGCATGACCTCGGAGCGATCGCAGGCGTAGGTCACCGTGCTGAAGCGAGCGCCGCTCGGGGCGGCGACCGCGAGCGGCCAGGCTGGCGGAGCCGCCTCGGCGTCGGCGTCGTGCCGCGCGGCGTCGAGGCCGAAGCGCACGACGCCGTCGCGGGTCTGGACGAGCAGAGTCTGGTCGGCGTCGAACGCGAGCGGGCTGAAGCGCGGGCGCTGCGGCAGGGCGGGGGACGCGCCGACGGCGCGCGCCTCGACCGAGCGCTTGGCGACGGCGGCGAGCAGATCCTTTTCGACGGCGGTGCGCTGCTTGGCGGACGCAGGCTTGAAGTACCAGCCGTCGCGCGAGTGGGCGGCGAAGGCTTCGAGCACATC
>DATLIL010000756.1:0-3500 GCA_035539475.1 Polyangiaceae bacterium | reverse complement strand
GTGAAGCGACCTGCGGTCAGGGCCCCGTCAAACAGGCGATACGGGATCCTCGGGTTGGGCCAGCGCAGACCGCCGTAGTTCTCCGCGTCGACCTCGGTGGGATAGCCGACGTCGGGGTCCCGCGCTGCCGCGAACGGTCCGGGGAACGACCCGCCATCGATCAGCCCAAACTCCCAGTGAAACTCTCCGACGACTGCCCCCGCACTCTCTGAAATAACCAGTCGCGCGCCGGCGTCGGAAGGGCCGGAGTAGGCCGTCAACGGTTCCCCCCTGCCACTCCATTCGCCCACGAGCTCGTCCGCGAAGCCGTCGATGGCGAGCTCGGGTGTCGGTAGCGACACGGGCTGGCTGAAGTCCACGTCCGTGTCCACGTCGAAGTAGTCGCTGGCATCTGGAGTCGCGGCGCTTTCTGGCGGTTCCACCGAGGTCAGCGACGGGACGCAGGCGTCGAACCAGCAGGTTTCGCCCAGCCGACAATCCGCGTCCGTCTCGCACAGCGCCAGGCAGATGCCGGGCTCTGCCGCAGTGCTGCTCGAAGAGCAACGCTCGGTCAAACCGGGCGACGCGACGTCGAAGCAGCCCGCTTCCCGCGAGCCCGCGCAGTCGCCGTCGCCGTCGCAACCTTCGCTGCAGACGCCGCACAGACATTGACCTCGCGTGCAGTCCGCGTCGCTTGCGCACGGTGTGAGCCAGCTCGTTTCACTCGGAACGCCCGCCTTGGAGCTCGTGGAGCTGCTCGACGACCCGCAGCCACTCATCAGCCAAACGACTGATGAGACCACCCAAGCACCTTTCACCCTGCGCCGCACTGCAATCCAGAATACGCAGCGCTGCGTGTGACGCCTACTCGGAAAGCGCCGCGGATCGAATGATGCGTCTCGACCACATGCGAGTCGCCGCTCCTACCTCTGCGGTGTTTTCAGGGCGCCTGATACCCAAACGCAAACTCGCAAACCTCGTCCGCGTTGGCGAGCACGTCGGTGGGCAGTGAGCAGAATTCGGAGTGTCCGAAGTCCACGGCGAGGAGGTGCGAGTCGTCGTACGGCGGCGCTGACTGACTCGTGTTGATTTCGGCTCCGGGCCAGCCGAGACGCGTGGCCGTCGCCATGTGATTGGCGTGGCCGCCGTCATCCGTGCCGCTGATGGTGAACGAACGCGTGCCCGGCGTGACGTTGGGCATCTCGCTGACCCAGGCGGCTTCTTCGGAGATGCCGGGCGCTGACGTGGCGACGACGCGATGGAGAGCCACGTACTTGGTGCCCGCGGCGCCGGTCTGGCCGCCGAAGGAGTAGCCGAAGACGATGACGTCGTTCCAGCGCACGTTGCCGTCGGCGTCGAGGTAGTACGCCCAGTCGGAGCCGGGATCCTGCGCCTGCAGGAACGCCAGCCCCGTCTTCACGCGATTCATGATGCTGTTGATCTCGCCGACGTTGCCGTCACCCACGTCCTCGCCACTCCAGCTCTCGCGGTAGTTGAGCCCCTGGTCGCCACCCGACTCGTTGAAGTAGTCGAGGCCGATCGTGTGGTAGCCGCGATCAGCGGCCCAGCCCAGGCCGCCGCCGTTATGCGGGCCCGTGCCGACGCCGCCAAGCCCGATGACGAGCTTCTTCTGGATGCTGGGAGCGCCCGGATTGAAGCGCGCCTGCTGATCGCCTCCGTGAAAGCTCGTGGCGCCAGGCGCGGCATCGGCGGGGGTGAAGCTGATGCTCACCGGGCTGTTGCCCTGAATCATGATCTCGCGCGGAGGAGGGCCGTAGCCGGGCTCCACTTCCGCACCACCGCTGCCGGCGCTGCCTCCGGCTCCAGCGCTACCAGCGGCGCCCGCGCTGCTCCCGGCCGTGCCAGCGTTGCCGCTGCCTGCACCTCCGGTTGCGACGCCACCAGCGCCTCCTCCGCCCACGCTGGGGCTTCCACCACCCGCTTGGCCCGCGCTGGAGCCAGCCGCTCCGCCACCCGTTCCGCTCTGTCCCCCGTTCGGCCCGGTGCCGGGTGGCGCATTCTCCGCGCTGCAAGCCATGGTCGCGAACAGCGCGAGCACCAACGTACAGTGAGCTTGGCCCGGAAAACCTGCGCGGAACATCGTTTCGGATGAGTAGCCGGCTGTGAGGGAATCCGCTGGCGCTAAGCTTCAGGCGTGAGTCAGCTCGGTCGCATGTTGATCGTCGTCGGTCTGGCGCTCGCCGCCGTCGGCGTGATCTTGCTGCTCGGCGGCAAACTCGGCCTGGGCAGGCTGCCTGGCGACATCGCCATCGAGCGCAAGGGGGTGAGCGTCTACTTCCCGATCGTGACCAGCATCGTCGTCAGCTTGCTGCTCACGCTGCTGCTCAACCTCGTATTGCGCAAACGCTGAGCGCTCGTCGATCGCCGCTCCAGGTGAGCCTTTCTACTCGGCACTGCGCGCGACAAGGCGCGTGAATACACACTCGATTGACACGATCGTTTCGGTGCTTAGTCTGCGTTGGGAACGCTTCCAGCTCGCGCTTAGAAGTGGAGGGGGACATGGGTTTCCGTGCGAACAACCGCTCTGTCCTCCCTGTGGTCATGCCGCTCGCTGCTGGCGATTGCCGCAGTGAGCACGGTAGCGCCGGCGCGCGCAGTTCCCCCCGCCGAGCCAGATTCGGAGAACGCATTGGTCGAGGCGCAGGGCGGGCCCATACGCGCACACACGCCGCAAACCCCGGAGGAGGCGGCGTATCTGTCCCTGAGCCCGCTCGCGAACACCAATACGATCCAGCTGCAGCTCTCGTACACGACGATCCCCGACGGTGGACATGCGGGGATGGCTGTCGTTCGCACCGGGTTGTGGATGCCCTACGTCCTCATCCCGGGCATCGAAGTTCCCGGTATGGGCGGCCTCGTGGTGATGATGGTGCCGTACCAGACCCTGGACCTGCCGGCGCTCCCCGAAGAGGTGAACGGTCTGGGCGACATCAACTTGATCGACCTTGCAGTGTACGAGCTCTCGTGGGGAGGGATTGGGCTCGGGCCTGGCTTCTTCTTTCCGGCCGCCACTTCGCCGATCCTGGGCCAGGGCAAGCTACAGCTCGGGCCGGTGTTCTCGGTCGGATACTCCGGTGTCCACGGCATGCTGATCACTCTCGGCGGGTTCGACGCTGTCTCCGTCGCCGGCTCTCCCGAGCGCCCCGACGTGCACACGCTCTACGTGGCGCCCAGCGTCGGGCTCATGCTGCCCAAGGCCTTTTACCTGTATTCGGATGGGATCCTGCGCTTCGATTGGAAGCGAGACGGGCATGCGACCATCCCCTTGAACCTCGGGCTCGGTCACGCCTTCACCTCGCACTTCGTCGTCTACGTCCAACCCGAGTGGGTGGCGACGGGCGATCTCGAGGATAGCTTCACGGCGCGCGTGGTCGTGAGCAACCTCGGTTGGTGAAGCTCAGAAGTCTTCTTCGCGGCCGAACGCGAGAGCACGAGAGGCGGTGTCGAAATCGAAGCCCTGCCGCGCCAGCCGTGCGAGATCCTTGCGCCTGGCGTCGGGC
>DATLIL010000755.1:0-9564 GCA_035539475.1 Polyangiaceae bacterium | reverse complement strand
GATCACCCGGAGCGGCTCGAGTGGCTGGGCGGCTTGCTGCGCGGTGCGCGCGTCTCGGCCGACGCCTGGCTGCTTGGGCCTTGGCTCGGCAGCGACATTTCCGTCGCCGAGCGCCTGCGCGAGCGCGTCGGGCTGCCGCTCGGCGAGTCGAGCTCTGCGCCGGGCGGGGCCGCCGGAGCACGCTTCGATCGCGCCCGCGATCGCCTGCTCGCCGAGACCGCGGTGAAACGTCTGGCGCTGCGCGTCGTGCGTATCGAGCGCTCCGGTACAGAATGGCGCATCTTCGGGGAGCACAGTGATCTCGCCGCCGATGCCGTCGTGCTCGCCGTGGGCGGCGTCGCTGCCGGCGGCGTCGTTTTGACGCAAGATCTCGACACGGGACCGCGCGGCTTTCGTCTGGCGCTCGAGCTCGACGCGCGCGTCACGGTCGACGGCGATTCGGCGGGCGAAGCGAGCTCGCTGTTCGGGCCGGACTTCGCGGCCTCCGGCTTCGGCGTGCTCGAGCGGGTGGGCGTCGAGCTCTCGAGCGAGGGCCTGGTGCGCTCTGCCGGGGGCGTAACACTGCCCAGCATCAGCGCTGCGGGCGACTGCGTCGCCGGACGGCCCCGAAGCCTCCTGGAAGCCGTCCGTAGCGGCTGTGCCGCCGCGAGAGCCGTCCTTTCCGCGCCCTGAGAAAACCCGCACTTCCCCGAGCCGAGCGCGTTGCAAGCTCCGCTCTATTGGAGTACGCGGGACGCGAAGGATCCTGAGCCATGGCCGATCGTTCTCGTGACACCTACAAGACCCGCTCCACCCTCGACGTGGACGGCAAGAGCTACACGTATTTCAGCCTGCCCAAGTTCGCGCACGCGGTCGGCAAGGACGTCGGCAAGCTGCCCTTCTCGCTGCGCATCCTGCTCGAGAACCTGCTGCGCAACGAAGACGGCGTGGCGGTGCAAGAGAAGGACGTGCTCGGTCTGGCGTCGTGGAACCCCAAGGCCGCGCCCGAGACCGAGATCGCCTTCCACCCCGCGCGCGTCGTCCTGCAAGACTTCACCGGCGTGCCCGCGGTGGTCGACCTCGCGGCCATGCGCGACGCGATGGCGGCGATGGGCGGTGACCCCAAGAAGATCAATCCGCTGTTCCCGTCGGAGCTCGTGATCGATCACTCGGTGCAGGTCGACGCCTTCGGCTCCCGCCAGGCGATCCAGATCAACACCAAGAACGAGTACGAGCGTAACAAGGAGCGCTACGCACTCCTGCGCTGGGCACAGAAGGGCTTCGACAACTTCCGCGCCGTGCCGCCGTCGACCGGCATCGTGCACCAGGTCAACCTCGAGTACCTGGCGCGCGTGGTCTTCGATCAGGACGGCGTCGCCTACCCCGACACGCTGGTCGGCACCGACAGCCACACCACGATGATCAACGGCCTCGGCGTCCTCGGCTGGGGCGTCGGCGGCATCGAAGCCGAGGCTTCCATGCTGGGTCAGCCGATCAATCTCCTGGTGCCGCAGGTGATCGGCTTCAAGCTCTCCGGCAGCCTGCCCGAGGGCGCCACCGCCACCGATCTCGTGCTCACCATCACGCGCCTGCTGCGCGACAAGGGTGTGGTCGGGAAATTCGTGGAATTCTACGGCAGCGGCCTCGACCACCTGCCGCTCGCCGATCGCGCCACCATCGGCAACATGAGCCCGGAGTTCGGCTCCACCTGCGCCATCTTCCCGATCGACGCCGAGACGCTCGCGTACCTCCGCCTGTCGGGCCGCAACGAGGAGCGCATCAAGCTGGTGGAGGCCTACGCCAAGGCTCAAGGCTTCTTCCGCGATCACAACACCCCGGACCCGGTGTTCACCGACACGCTCGAGCTCAAGCTCTCGACGGTCGTGCCGACGCTGGCCGGTCCCCGCCGCCCGCACGACAAGGTGGCGCTCACCGACGTGGGCTCGAGCTTCAACAAGCAGCTGCCCGAGCTCGTGGCCGCCGCCAAGGGCAAGAAGGGCGCGGCGCCCGCGGCCGTCACGCCCGAAGATCTGCAGAAGCGCGTGCCCACCGTGCTCGACGACAAGAGCTTCGACGTCAAGCACGGCTCGGTCGTGATCGCCGCCATCACGTCCTGCACCAACACCTCGAACCCGTACGTGATGCTCGGCGCCGGCCTGCTCGCGCAGAACGCGGTGGCCAAGGGCCTCGACGTGAAGCCCTGGGTCAAGACCAGCCTCGCGCCCGGCTCCAAGGTCGTGACGCAGTACCTGAACAGTGCCGGCCTGATCCCGGCCCTGGAAGCGCTCAAGTTCCACGTCGTCGGCTACGGCTGCACCACCTGCATCGGCAACAGCGGCCCGCTGCCGGAGCCGATCAGCAAGTCGATCCACGACGGCAGCCTCGTGGCCGTCAGCGTGCTGAGCGGTAACCGCAACTTCGAAGGCCGCGTCAGCCCCGACGTGCGCGCCAACTACCTGGCCAGCCCGCCGCTGGTCGTGGCCTACGCGCTCGCCGGCCGCATCGACATCGACTTCGCCAGCGAGCCGCTCGGCAAGGACAAGGCCGGCAACGACGTCTTCCTCAAGGACATCTGGCCGTCGCCCAAGGACGTGTCCGAGGTCGTGCGCACCCACGTCACCTCCAAGCTCTACCAGGAGGAGTACGCCGACGTGTTCAAGGGCGACGAGGCCTGGCGCGCGCTGCCCGTGCCCGAGGGCGATCGCTTCGACTGGGATCCCGAGAGCACCTACGTGCGCAAGCCCACCTTCTTCGAGTCGATGGCCCCGCAGCCCGCGCCGCTCGTCGACATCAAGAACGCCCGCGTGCTGGCGGTGCTGGGCGACTCGGTCACCACCGACCACATCTCGCCGGCCGGCAACATCGCCAAGGACTCCCCCGCCGCCAAGTACCTGATCGAGCACGGCGTGAAGCCGAGCGAGTTCAACCAGTACGGCGCGCGCCGCGGCAACCACGAGGTGATGATGCGCGGCACGTTCGCCAACGTGCGGCTCAAGAACCTGCTGGTCCCCGGCGTCGAGGGCGGCGTCACGCGCTACCTGCCGACGGGCGAGCAGATGAGCATCTTCGACGCGTCGAACCGCTACCAGGCCGACAAGACTCCGCTCGTGATCCTGGCGGGCAAGGAGTACGGCTCGGGCTCGTCACGCGACTGGGCGGCCAAGGGCACCTTCATGCTGGGCGTTCGCGCCGTCATCGCCGAGAGCTACGAGCGCATCCACCGCTCGAACCTGATCGGCATGGGCGTGCTGCCCCTGGAGTTCCTGCCCGGGCAGAACCGCGACAGCCTCGGCCTGAGCGGCGAAGAGGTGTTCAGCATCGACGGCATCGCCACGAGCCTCTGCCCCGGCAAGCGCCTGACGGTGAAGGCCGGCGACAAGAGCTTCGAGGTGCTGGCCCGCATCGATACGGCGGTCGAGCTCGAGTACTACAAGCACGGCGGCATCCTGCAATTCGTGCTTCGCTCACTGTTGAAATCCAAGTAACGGTCTTAGAAAAATAGAGATGGCAAGCGCGCAAAGAGTCCTCGCGCTGACGGACACGACCATCGGTAGGAAGGCCGGGCTGGCCGTCAGCGGCGTCATCTTGTTCGGCTTCGTGATCGCGCACATGGCCGGCAACCTGATCACCTTCGCCGGCCGCGAGGCGTACAACGCCTACGCCGCCGCAGCGAAGAGCAACGCGATCGTGCTCTGGGGCGCACGCGGCGTGCTGTTCGTCGCCCTCGTCGTTCACGTCGCGCTCGTGATCGAGCTCTACGTCAAGACGCTGGCGGCTCGCCCCGTCGGGTATCGCGTCAAGAAGAACATCGCGACGAGCTACGCCGCGTCGGCCATGAAGTACAGCGGCCCGGCGCTCCTGCTCTACATCCTCTTTCACCTGGCGCACTTCACGTATCCGGGCATTTCGCTGGGCGCCTACGAGTTCAGCCACACGGACGTGTACGGCAACTTCGTCGGCTCCTTCAGCGTGCCCTGGATCGCAGCGGTTTACGTGGTCGCCAACCTCTTGCTCGGCCTGCACCTCTATCACGGTGCCTTTAGCATGCTGCAGTCTGTCGGCTTCGCTCACCCGCGGTACGACGCCAGGCTCCGCGGCGCTTCGCGCGGCTTCGCCTTCCTCGTCACGGCCGGCAACGTCGCGCTACCGCTCAGCGTGCTGTTCGGGTTGATCCAATGACGCTCGAGTCACGCTCCCCCACCGGTCCGATCGAGAAGCGCTGGGACGAGGCACGCTTTCACGCCAAGCTCGTCAACCCTGCCAACCGCCGCAAGTACAAGATCATCGTCGTGGGCTCTGGCCTCGCCGGGGGCGCGGCCGCCGCGAGCCTGGGCGAGATGGGCTACAACGTTCAGTGCTTCTGCTACCAAGATAGCCCGCGCCGCGCCCACAGCATCGCTGCCCAGGGCGGCATCAACGCCGCCAAGAACTACCAGAACGACGGCGATAGCGTGCAGCGCCTGTTCTACGACACGGTCAAGGGCGGCGACTTCCGCGCGCGCGAGTCGAACGTCTACCGCCTGGCGCAACTCAGCGTGAACATCATCGACCAGTGCGTCGCGCAAGGCGTGCCCTTTGCCCGCGAGTACTCGGGCCTGCTCGCGAACCGCTCGTTCGGCGGCGCGCAGGTGGCGCGCACGTTCTACGCGCGAGGGCAGACCGGGCAGCAGCTCCTGCTCGGGGCCTACCAGGCGCTGGCGCGGCAGATCGAGGCCGGCACGGTGCAGATGTTTCCGCGCACCGAGATGCTCGACGTCATCGTCAGCGGTGGCCGGGCGCGCGGCATCGTCACGCGCGACATGGTCACGGGGCGCATCGAGTCGCACCTGGCGGACGTGGTCGTGCTCTGCACGGGCGGCTACGGCAACGTCTTCTACCTCTCGACCAACGCCAAGGGCTGCAACGTCACGGCCACCTGGCGTGCGCACCGCAAGGGCGCTTTCTTCGCCAACCCCTGCTTCACGCAGATCCATCCGACCTGCATCCCGCAGGGCGGCGACTACCAGAGCAAGCTCACCTTGATGAGCGAGTCGCTGCGCAACGACGGTCGCGTATGGGTCCCCAAACACGCCGACGACTGCGACAGGGACCCGAGCGACATCGCCGAAGCGGACCGCGACTACTACCTCGAGCGCCTGTATCCGAGCTTCGGCAACCTGGTGCCGCGCGACATCGCGTCGCGCCGCGCCAAGGACATGTGCGATCAGGGCAGGGGAGTGGGCCCCGAAGTGGCCGGCGTGCGGCGCGGCGTCTACCTCGACTTCTCGGACTCGATCAAACGTCTGGGCCGGAAGCAGGTGGCCGAGCGCTACGACAACCTGTTCCAGATGTACGAGCGCATCACGGGCGAAAATCCGTATCAGGTGCCGATGCGCATCTACCCGGCCATCCACTACACGATGGGCGGTCTGTGGGTGGACTACAACCTGATGAGCACGATCAGCGGGCTCTTCGTCGGCGGCGAAGCCAACTTCTCCGACCACGGCGCGAACCGCCTGGGAGCCAGCGCGCTGATGCAGGGTCTGGCAGACGGCTACTTCATCCTGCCGGTCACCGTCTCGAACTACCTGGCGGGCGTGAAGCCGGGTGGTGTCGACGAGAGCAACGCCGAGGTGAAGGCCGCGGTGAGCGGCGTCAAGGCGCGCATCGAAAAGTTGATGTCCATCGGCGGCAAGCGCTCGCCGGATTCGTTCCATCGCGAGCTCGGCACGCTGATGTGGGACTACTGCGGCATGGCGCGCACGGAGGCGGGCCTGAAGAAGGCGCTCGGCAAGATCGGCGAGCTGAAGCAGCAGTTCTGGGCCGACCTGCTCGTGACCGGCAGCGGCGAGGAGCTCAATCAGACGCTGGAGAAGGCCGGCCGCGTTGCGGATTTCTTCGAGCTCGCCGAGCTCACCTGCCTGGACGCGCTGCACCGCTGCGAATCGGCGGGTGGCCACTTCCGCGAGGAGTTTCAGACCGAGGAAGGCGAGGCCCGGCGCAACGACGAAGAGTTCTGTTACGCCGCCGCCTGGGAGTTCAGCGGTGAGCCGAGAGAACCGCGGCTGCACAAGGAAGATCTCGTGTTCGAATACGTCAAGCCCACCCAGAGGAGCTACAAGTAGCCATGGCGCGAGAGCTCAACCTCGTGCTCAACGTCTGGCGCCAGAAGGGGCCGGACGCTCCGGGCGAGTTCGTGCGCTATGAAGCGCCGAACATCACGGCGCACATGTCGTTTCTCGAGATGCTCGACGTCGTCAACGAGCGTTTGCTCGAAAACGGCGAGGCGCCGATCGCCTTCGATCACGACTGCCGCGAAGGCATTTGCGGCGCGTGCGGCGTGGTCATCAACGGGGTCGCGCACGGCCCTCTGCCGGGCACCACGACCTGCCAGCTGCACATGCGCCATTTCAACGACGGCGACGAGATCACGATCGAGCCGTGGCGCGCAGGCGCGTTTCCAGTCGTGCGCGATCTCGTCGTCGATCGCAGCGCGTTCGATCGCATCATCCAGTCCGGCGGCTACGTCTCCGTGCGCACCGGCGCCGCGCCCGAGGCGAACTCCCTGCCGGTACCGAAGCCCGACTCGGACAAGGCTTTCGACGCAGCTACCTGCATCGGTTGCGGCGCTTGCGTGGCCGCTTGCCCCAACGCCTCGGCAGCGCTGTTCACGGCCGCGAAGATCGCTCACCTTACGCTCCTGCCGCAAGGTGCACCGGAGCGTAAGCAACGTGCCCTGGCCATGGTGCAACAAATGGACGAAGAGGGTTTCGGTCATTGCACCAGCCACCAGGAGTGCGAGGCCGTCTGCCCCAAGGGCATCAGCATCGAGTTCATCGCACAGATGAACCGCGAGTACCTGATGGCCGTGCTGGCGCCACCCAGGGCACCGTCGGCAAAAGACAGCGAGTAGAAGCACACCTGCGGGCGCGGTTGTTGCACCGACCCCGCGTATGCTCGCTCGTACACTGCTGACTCGTGGCGTCTGTGCCGCGTTGTTCGCCGCGGCCGCGATCGGCTGTGAAGCGGAGATAGAACCTGCGGAGCCGTCCGGCGACACCGAGCCCGATTGGGGCACGGTCTCGGGCGGCGTCGCAGTCTACAGGGGCATACCGTACGCCGCACCGCCAGTCGGTGAGCTGCGCTGGCGCGAGCCGCAACCGGCGCTGGCGTCGCCCGAGTCCTACGCCGCCAAGACCTTCGCCAACGATTGCATGCAGGTGCGCACCCAGATCGGCACGCTGCCGCAAGGCAATCTACCAGCCGAAGACTGCCTGGCGGTCAACGTCTGGCGCGCCGCGGACCTGCCGGCGGATGCTCGCTTGCCCGTGCTGGTGTGGATCTACGGGGGAGCCTACGTCAACGGTAGTTCGTCGACGCCGCTCTTCGACGGCAGCGCATTCGTCGATTACGGCCTCGTCTTCGTGAGCTTCAACTACAGGCTAGGCCGCTTCGGCTACTTCGCTCATCCGGCGCTGACCCGGGCGGACGAGGGCCCGCTCGGCAACTACGGCTATATGGACCAGATCGCGGCGCTCGAGTGGGTTCGCGACAACATCACTGCGTTCAACGGCGACCCCGAGCTGGTCACGGTGATGGGCGAGTCCGCCGGCGGTGCCTCGATCATCGATCTCTTGAGCGCGCCACAGGCCGCCGGCCTGTTTCACCGCGCCATCGTCCTGTCGGGCGGCGGGCGCTACTTTCTGGGTGGGCTGACGCTGGAGCAGGCCGAACCGACCGGCACCGCCTTCGCCGAGAGCCAGGGCATCAGCGGCGACGACTCCGACGCGCTGACGGAGCTGCGCAGGCTCTACGCCGAGGACGTGCGCGGCGACCTCGATTTCGAGACGCTCGCGGCCGAGTCCGACTCATACGCCGGCGGACCGATCATCGACGGGCAGATCGTTCGTGGTACGGCCGACGAGATGTTTCACAGCGGCGGCCCTGCTTCGATGCCGATCCTGATCGGCACGACCAGCGAAGACCTCTCGACGTCGTCGGCGGCGTCGAAGGACGAGCTCTTTGCTACTTTCGGCGAGTACGAGGAAGACGCGCGCGAGACCTACGATCCGGACGGCACGCGCTCACTCCAGGAGCTCAATCAGGAGGTGGGCGCTGATCGGTCCATGCACGAGCCGGCGCGGTTCGTGGCGCAGCGCATGACGGCGATGGGTAGCCCGGTCTGGCTCTATCGCTTCTCGTACGTGGCAGAGGAGATGCGTCCGGAGTGGAGCGGGGCCCCGCACGCCAGCGAGCTGCCCTACCTCTTCGACACGCTCGACCTCGGCTACGAGGACGTGACGGACCGCGATCGCGCCGCGGGGCTCGACTTCCGCAGCTACATCGCGAGCTTCGCCAGCAGCGGTGCACCGAGCAATCCGGACATGCCGGAGTGGCCGGCCTACGATCCCGACGAGTTCGCGATCATGAATTTCAGCCCGGACGACGGCCCCGTGCTCGAGATCGATCCCTGGAAGGCGCGGCTCGACGTGGCCGAAGAAACGGCAGAAGAGCCCTGGGAAGAAGCGGGCGACGACGAGCCGTCCGGTCCTACTGAGCCTTAGAGGCGTCCAGGAACTGGAACAACTCGCTCTTGCTGGAGAGCACGAGCGTGTCGTTCTCGGCGATCACCTTCCTGTAGGTGTCCATGGTCTTGGTGAAGGCGTACAGGCTGCGCGCCTCGGGCGTCGTCGAGTAGGCGCCGGCGTAGATGCTGGTGGCCTTGGCGTCGGCGTCGCCGCGCACCTGCTGCACCGTCTTGTAGGCCTCTGACTCGATCACGCTGAGATCCCGCTCGCGATCGCCCATGATCTTGGCCGCCTCGCCCTCGCCCTCCGAGCGAAAGCGCGAGGCGATCTGCTGGCGCTCCGAGATCATGCGCTCGTAGATCTTCTCCACCACGCTGGGGTTGTAGTTGATGCGCTTGAAGCGCACGTCCAGGAGCTCGATGCCGAGCTCGGCCAGCTTGAGCTTGGCCGCGTCGCGGATCTCGAGCTCGATCGCCGCGCGCCCTTTGTGGATCGTCTGCAGCACACCGATCCCGCTCGATCCCTCCGTCGCACCGGCGAGCGTCTCGTCGCGCACTGGCTTTCTGCCCTTGGCGGTGCGGATGACCTCGATCAGGTCGTGCTTGGCGACGGCGTTACGCGTCTCGCTGCCCAGGATGTCGTCGAGCCGCGACTGCGCGCTGCGCTCGTCGCGCAGGCGGCGGAAGTACTCGAGCGGCTTGGTGATGCGCCAGCGTGCGTACATGTCGACCGAGATGTAGAGCTTGTCGCGCGTGGGCATTTCGCTGCGCTGGCCGTCCCAGGCCAGGATGTTCTTGTTCAGGCGGTTCACCTCCTGGGTCAGCGGCATCTTGAAATGGAGCCCGGCGTTGGTCACGGGCTGCCCCACGGGCTTGCCGAACTCGGTGATGATGGCCTGCTCGGTCTCCGCCAGCGTGTAGTACGAGCTCCAGCCGACGATCAGCGCTGCCGCGGCGAGCACGAGCAGCGTGACGGTGAGGTTACCGCGGTTCACTTCGCACCTGCCTTGGCCAGGTTGTCGAGGTTGAGCATCGGCAAGAGGCCCTTTACTTCTTCGCCGACGATGACCTTGTTCTTC
>DATLIL010000754.1:0-2530 GCA_035539475.1 Polyangiaceae bacterium | reverse complement strand
ACCCACCTCCGCCGACGACGGATCTGCCTCCCGCGCTGAGCTGCGCCGAGGAGCCGCTCTGGATCGCGGACTCGAGCGACTGGCCTGCTCGGCGCGGCTACCTCGGGTTCTCGCCGGATGGCTCACGCCTGGCGTGGTCGAGCGGATACTACACAGCCGTCCTGCGCGAGTTCGACAGCCGGAGCGGAGGCGAGCTCGCGCGCGTGGAGGCGAGCGACGGACCGACACCGCACAACGAGCTCGTCGATCGCGACGCCGCCTGGACACGCGATCTGGTCGGCATCGACGAGCTGCGGGTCGCGGAGACGGGCGCCCTGGAGAGCGTGCTCCTCGAGACGGACTACCAAGCGCAGGCAAGCTCGAGCTGCGCCTTCTTCGACGAGAACGGTTCGCGCGTATTCCGGCCGACCTGTGATGCGAGCGGTCCAAGCTGGCAGGTGCTCCGCGCCACGGACGGTCAGCTCGAGACGAGCTTCGGTCTGCCCGGTGAGTGCGTGGGCATGACCGCGAGCCAGCGCGGCGGCGACGTCCTCCTGACCCTGGACGACAGCATCGCGTACTGGCCGGCCTCGGCGCCCCAGCCGACCGCCCAGGCGCGCCACGAGCACGATACCGGCGAGAGAATGCAGCGCGGACTCGTCGGCGTGGCCATCGCTCCCGTCGGAGATCGAGCCATCAGCATCGCGGCCGATGGTTCCGTTCAGCTGTACCGCTTACCCGAGCTTTCGCCCGAGGCGAGCGCGCTCACTGCGCACGTCACGTACGGCAACGCGAACGCCTACGCACCGCTATTTCTGGTCAGTCCGGTGAGCTACAGCCGTGACGGCAGCCTGCTCGCGCTCGCGGGTAGTGACGGAGCGATCGAGCTCCGCCGCAGCGACAATCTGGACGTGGTGAGTCGGCTACCCGACACCGATGCGATCGCCGTCGCCTTCGCGCCCGACGACAGCTTGCTCGCCGTGGCGACGGAGCGTGGCCTGGCCGTCTACGACTGCCGCTAGCCGCGCGCTTTCTTGACGGCTTTCTTGGCGACCGTCTTCTTGCTCGCCTTCACCTTGGGCGGCGCCGCTGCGGCAAAGTCGAACGCGCGCCTGCACCAGTGCTCGAGCGCCTCGGGATCGTGAGACACGTCCTCGGGAGCCTCGTACCAGCCCGTCATCACGCGGCCCTTCATCGGTGCAAAAGGTACAGCACCCAGCTTGGTGAGTTCCTTACCGTCCGCGTCGGACAACTTGAAAACACAGGTGTCCTGCCACAGCCCGGCAGCCATATTCCCGTTCACGAAAAAGGCATCGTAACCGAACATCTTGCGGGGCTCGGCGCGCGGCAGTGACGCGACCACGGCCTTGAATAGCTGGATCAGGCCGGAGCTGGGCTTGGAGAGCTTCGTGGCCACCGGACCGAGAGTAGCCCTGCCTTTCGGTTCAGGGCAATCGTCGCTATCCTCCCAAACCCTGGAGGAGGTTTCGATGTCGGCAGTGCGTACACTTCGAGCAGCTAGCATCCTCGTCTTGATCTCGGGCACCGGCTGCGGCCCGGGCGCCGCCGCCGAGACGGTGCGGCCCAAGGAGGCCACCGCCGCCACGGCGCTCGACGAGTCCGACACCGTGGTCTGTCGCGACGTGACGAGCGGAGCGGAGCCGCTGATCGTCGACTGGAAGCCGGAGCAGCGCGGCAACCTCGAGATCGCGATGAAGGACGGAGTAGCCGTGGTGGCCTACAGCTGCGACGGCATCAAGCTACTCGACGCCTGCAAGCTCGACGGCGAGTACGGCTTCGTCGGCATGACACGCCGTGAGCAGGTCGTGCGCCTGAACAGCTCCGACGAGGTGCGAGCGAACCTACCCCTGAGCGGCGCCACGATCGGCGGCGAAATGGCGCGCGAGTCGGCGCTCGACATCGCCATGATCCTGGTCGGAAAACGCCGCACCACGTGGTCGGAGCCGAACGCGAGCGATCTGAAAGGCGAGTGCAAGGGCGCCACTCACTACGTCAAGGGCGCCATGGTCGGTGCCTTTGCGCTCGAGACTGGCACGAGCGCAAAGGTGCGCGCCGCCGCCGAGATCTTCGCGGCCTCCGCGGGCACGGCCTCGAGCAGCTCCAAGCAGGTGCGACAGCGCGAGGGCAACCCCGACGAGTGCGCGCAGGCGTCGCCCGACGCCGAAAAGCCCCCGGCGCAGTGCGGAGCGCCGCTGCGGCTGGTGCTGTCGCCCATCGCGGCGGCTCCGGCCGGCGACGCCCCTGCCCCGCCAGCGCCAGCGGCCGCGGCGAGCGAGCCGGCGCCCTGTCCGGAAGGACTGGTCTACGCCGAAGGCAAGTGCACGGCCAAGACCAAGGTGAGCGCGTACGAATGCAAGGCGAGTGACGTCGCCGACTGCAAGGCGCAGTGTGAGAAGGGCAACGCCGCGAGCTGCGGCTGGCTCGGGCTCAGCGAGGCCAAGAGCGATCCGACCGCCGCCTCGGCTCACCTCGACAAGGCTTGCGGCGCGGACATGGCGGTCGCCTGCGTCGCGCTCGGTGAGCTGCGTGC
>DATLIL010000753.1:0-1988 GCA_035539475.1 Polyangiaceae bacterium | reverse complement strand
GCCGAACCCAGAAGAGTCGGCGACGCTTCCGCTGACGGTCATGTTGCCTGCGCTGGTGTCCACGGTCAGGGCCGGCGGATAGACGAACAGGCCGCCCGTCGCGCCCGGTGCCGCGCCCCAGGTGTTCATGGCGCCCAGCGTGGTGAAGTCGGTGATCTCGGGCGAAGTCAGGGCCGTGCCGGCGCAGGTGAACGCCGTCACTCCGCTACCGCCGCTGCCACCACTGGAGGTGCCGGCCGTTGTGGTACTGGTTCCGGACGAGCCGCCGCTGCCGGCGTTACTGCCGCCGCTGCCTCCCGTCGCACCGCTGTTGGAGGCCCCGTTCGCATTCGGACGGGCGCCTCCGTCGTCACTGCTGCTGCAGGCGACGAAGCCAACTACCGACGAGAAAAACAACGCAGATAGCGCAACACGAGCCATGGATACACTCCTCCGCGAGAGCCGTCACGAATGACCGGAACGAGCACCGACGGACACGTACAAGGTAAGTGCCGGGCGCAGGCCTGTCCAGGAGAATTTGCGCGCTCGGCGCAAATTCTGGAATCGGTTCCAGGTGCAGGCGGCGAACATTGCCGCACATGTGGTGCAATGGAGGTTGTCGGCGCTCCCTGATCAGAGCCGTGCTTCCGCTACGTTGGACCGATGTGGTCTTTCGTGTGAGCCTGGCACCTGGTGGCACCCGTGCAGACCTCCTGCCGATGCGGTAGGTCTATACGACGGTCGACGCGCACCCTCGGCAGTCGCTGTTTCCCGCGATGATGAGATCGCTTTCCAAAGTCCCCGCCCCGGAGCCGGTCGAGAAGGCCGAGGCGCCTGCGTCCTCCACGGGCATGAAGGCGTCCCTGGCAGGCGGCGAGGCGGGCGAAGGCGACCTGGTCGGCAAGTGCCTGAACGGAACCTACGTCGTCGAAGGGGTGATCGGCGAGGGCGGGATGGGCCGGGTCTATCGGGCGCGGCACACTCGGCTCGCGCAGAAGCTCTTTGCGATCAAGATGCTGCGCTCGGAGCTCATGCGGAATGCGGAGGTGGTCGCACGCTTTCGCCGCGAAGCCGAGGCTGCAGCCTGTATTTCACATCCCAACGTCGTGGGCGTGTACGACGTCGATACCACGGAAGAAGGCTGCGCTTACCTGGTCTGTGAACATCTGCGGGGCATGGACCTGGCCGATCTGCTCGAGCGTGATGGTCGCGTCGAAGTGGACACGGCGGTTCATGTCGCGATTCAGATCTGTCGGGCGCTCGAGGCGGCTCATGCGCGCGGCGTCCTGCATCGCGATTTGAAGCCGCACAATGTCTTTCTTCTGGCCGAGGAGTCTGGCGCGTTACCAGCGCGACCCGCAGCGAAGGTCGTCGATTTCGGTCTGTCTCGCTTCATGAACTCGGCGGACAAGCAACTCACGCAGACCGGCTTCATCATGGGCACGCCGTCGTACATGTCGCCCGAGCAGGCGTCGGCGAAACCGACGGACGAGCGCTCGGACGTCTACGGTGTCGGAGCCATCCTGTACACGTCCGTGACGGGTACCCCTCCCTTCGACGCCGACAGCATCCAGGGCGTTCTCCTGGCGGTCCTGAGCGACGAGCCTCGCCCGCCGCGCGCGACCAATCCGGCGATCCCGCCGCTCCTCGAGCTCGTGATTCAGCGGGCGATGGCCAAGGGTCCCGCCGAACGGTACCAGAGCGTGAGCGAGCTCAGACAAGCACTCGAGCCCCTGGCAGAGAGCGCGAAGCAAGAAGCTCGTCCCGAGGAAGCGCGACCCAGGCTCGACGTCGATGAGCAGGCGCTGAGGACGGCGCGGCCCAGGCTCGTGATCTACGGCCTGGCGTCGCTCGTGCTCGTGGCGACTGGATTGTCGAGCAGCCTGCCCACGCTCGAGCTCTTGACCGGCAAGCTCGAGTTGACGAACAGCGAGGTCACCTTGGTGATGCTCGCTCTCGGCGGCACGCTGCTGACGCCGTGCTTGCTGGCGGTTCTCGCGATCCGCAGG
>DATLIL010000752.1:0-1720 GCA_035539475.1 Polyangiaceae bacterium | reverse complement strand
TGGGCTGTGTAACCTCGCCGTCGCCTATGCGCTGCTCGTGCACGTTGGAGACTTCGCTCCGCGAAACGCGCTGCACGCGGCCGTCTTCGGGCTCGGCCTCGCTGCCTGGTCGCTGCTGATCACGCGCTCGCTGGCGCGCCTGCAGGGATCGGTGCTACCTCAATAGTGCATGGGTGACACACGGAGCGAGGCCACTCTCGTAGACGAGCGTAACCTTCTCGTTGCGTCTCCCGACCAGCGCCTCGGGTTCGACTTCTTCGGTGCGGTGTCCCACGAGCTGCCTGCGGACGTATCGGGAAAGACGCTCTATCTCACGGGCGACGTTGCGAGGTTTCGCGGGCTTCTCGACGGCGCTGCCCGCGTCTTCGCGGTCGAGTCGCTGGCTTGCAACTACGACTCGCTCGAGCCCGTTGGGCTCGGGCGCCTTCCGGTCCGGATCGGTGGCGTGGGCGTCTACTATCCGCGCTTCTTCGACGGCCACGACTTCTTTCACCGCGTCTCGTCGGAGCACACGTTCCAGAGCCTGACGGAGTCCGTGAAGCCGGCGAAGGCCCATCGTACGGGCATCTGCCTGACGCCGGTGGTCGAGCACGGCGACGAGCTGCGCTTCCACCTGTTGCGTTGCTCCACGAACCTCTCTGGCCCCACAGAGAACTTCTGCGCGACCGACTGGCACATCGTGAATGCGCTGAACGAGGAGGCCGACGTGATCTTCCGTGGGCACGCGCCGCTCAATCACGTGTTGGCGCAGCTCTACCCCAGTACGCCCGCGACCGGCGACCGCAAGCAGACCAAGGCGAGGATCTCCGCGCACGCCGACAAGACGAAAGACATGCCAGTCAATGGCATCATGGCGTTCTGCACGTTCTACGACGGGCTGGGCACGCTGACCCCACTACCCGACGATGCGTTCGACTACGGCTACAAGAGAAAGAGCGGACTGACGAGGCTCCATTTCCGGCTGAAAGAGCCCGTGCAGCGGCGCGGAGAGCTGCTCCCCGAGTTCTCGGTGACCCTGTATCCGGGCTCGGTTTTCTTCATGCCGCTATCGACCAACCGGCTCTACACACACGAGATCCAGGCGTCGATACTGAACGCCGAGATGCTCCCCACGCGCCTCGGCTATGTCGTGCGCTGCTCGAAGACGGAGGCCGTTCACATGCACGGTAACACCTTTCTCGAGCTCGACGGACAGCGTGTGCCGATGGAGCCACCGACGCAGCAGGGCATGGACGCGCTGCGCGAGCTCTATGCCGCCGAGAATCGATCCGACGCCTTCATCGACTACGGCGATCGCTTCCGATTCAGCATGAACGACGGCGACTACAGAGCCCCGGATCGAAAAGCGTGACCGACCAGTTCCGATCCTGGCGGCTGCCTGGAACTGCCCCTTCGTTCGAAGCGCTGCTGGCCTCGGTCCGGTTCGACGACGTCACCAAGGGACGGCGTGGCGCCGTGCTGGTCAAGGCCGACTCGAGCGGCGTCCCGATCGTCCGCACCACGACGTCGTACCGAGCTCCGGCGCAGCTGTTTGGTCCCATCCACGAGCGACTCGCGCAGCAGATCAGCGCAAGCGGCTTGCCGCCGCAGCCGTTCAACAACGCGCTCGTGGAACACTACACCAACGCTTACGGGACGATGAAGCGCCACTCCGACCAGGCCCAGGACCTGGCAGACGGGTCCTGGATTGCCGTGTACTCGTGCTACCGCGACCCCGAGC
>DATLIL010000751.1:0-2296 GCA_035539475.1 Polyangiaceae bacterium | reverse complement strand
CAGCCAGCGCGCGCAGACCGCCCAGACCGAAGACGCCGTCGTCCTGGCGCGAGCGCCGCGGCGGCGGTGTCGGCTCGAGACGCCAGGGGCCGTCACGCGAGACCTTGGCCGCTCCGTGACGGTACATCCCGACGCCGACCCGCACGTAGCCGGGGCCGCCAGCGCCGAAGCGTTCCTGCAGCGCGCGGCGCACGCTGCCGCTCATGTAGTCGGCCGCCGTGTGGGAATCACCTAGCCACAGGACGCGCACGTGCTCGCTGCGCTGTCCGGCCTGGAGCTCGTCGAGCGCGGAGTAGAACCGCGGCAGTGAAAGAGCTTCGGGCTCGGCTGGAGCGGCCGGAGCCGGCGCTGGAGCGGCCGGCTCCGCGGCGCTCGCCAGCGGCCGAGCGGAGGCCGAGGCCGCCGGAGCCATCGGCACGCTCGCGGCGGCCGGAGCAGACTTGGACGTGGTCTGGGGCGTGGAGAGTCGCCCCTGGCTCGAGCAGGTGACCGTGACCAGCAATGCTACGGCAGCGGTGGCGGTCAGCAGCAGGCGCTCGAGCTCACGAAACAAGGTGCGGTCCATCCTCGGGAAGTTCGTCGAATAACGTACCGGAACGGGCCCGTGCCTGCACCTCCCGCACCAGCACCGGCAGATACGCCTCGAGCGGTGGACACTCGATGCCGCTACCGGCAAGCAGCTCCAGGGCGACGCGATCGTCGTAGCTCACCGGCGTGGTGAGCAGACTCTGCAACGGCCTGAGCTGGCCGGCGAGCTGGCGCAAGCCGGGGTTGTTGCGCAATGTCTTGGTGAGTGGAGCCGGCGCCAGACCGGGAACCAAACGCTTGCCCGAGAGCTCGGCCGAGAGCTCGACGAAGCGACGAGCCGACATCGGGCGCGGATCGACGAGCTGAACCGTCTCGCCCTCCGCTTGCGGACGGTCGCCGAGCTCCACGCCGGCAGCCGCAACGAAGTCGACCGGCACCAGGTGCAGCGTCGCGGCGCTCGCAGGCAGCGGCAGCGCGACCTCGTCTGGAGCGCTGGCCAGAAAGGCCAGCAGAGGATAGGGACCGTCGAGGCGATCGAACTCACCGCTCTTCGAGTCGCCGACGACCTGTGCACTGCGCACGATCGTCAGCGGGAGGCTGGGCCTGACCCGCTGCAGCATGGCCTCGCACAGCGCCAGCGACTCTTCCGCCGACGAGCGAAAGCTCTGGCCGCGCTCGAGCTCGTCTTCCATCACGATCCCGGTGCGGTTGCCGCTGACGAAAACCGTGGAGTGATGTACGAGCCGGCGTAGCCCGACGCAGGCCCTGGCGAACTCGATCACCTCGCGCACGCCGCCCACGTTGAGCTGTCGGGCCTCGCGTTCGTCGAGCGAGTAGCTCTGCGAATGATAAAAGTGGTGGATGCGAGCGACGCGTCCAGCCAGGGCGAGGTAGCTCGCCCCGCTCAAGCCGAAATCGATCGCCGCCGGGTTACCGCTGAGCAGATCGACGCGCGCGCGAGCAGCGGCCGGCAAAGTGGAGAGGACTTGCTCCGCGCGCCCACGCAGCGCCGAGTGCACGACCAGGACGAGCGCGACTTCGGGCCGCGCAGCCAGCGCATGGCGCACGAACGTGCGTGCACGCAGCGCCGGGAAGCCCGTTACCAGCCAGTGCTCGTGCTCGCTCATCACTGCCCTTCCCTGCCTCGCGCGACCAGGTGCTCGGCCAGCGTGGCGAGCGCGCGAGCCGAACACGAAAACGAGAGCTTTGCCATGCGACCGTCACGCCCGAGCGCGATCAACGCAGGCGCGCTGCCGGCCTTTGGATCCGCAAAGCCGAGCGCAGCGGCATCCATGAACAGAGCAAAACCGACTTCTTTGCCGAGCGGCGCGACGACCGCGCTGACAGTCGCATCGGCGGCGAGGGTGCTGGACGGCACTGGCGCTGCGAGGAGACGCTCGAGCACGGGTGCCGCGGCGGCTCCAAGCACGAAAGTAGCGTGGGCACCGCGTGTGGCGAAGAGGGCTTCGAACGACGGCTGGCCCGCCTTTCGCGGCCGGAGCACGAAGCGCTGCGCCTTGAGCTCGCCCACCGCCTGCTCCGAGCTCTGCACCGTGAAGTCACCAAGGACCTGGCCGAGCGGTGCCTTGAGCGCAGGCAGCTCGAGTGCACGGACCGCCTTTTGTACTCCCTGCCGCAACTTGCCCTCGTCGCTCACATCGCTCTGCACGAACAGCGTTCGATCCTGAAGCAGGCCGTACAACGCGCCGTTGCCTCGCCCCTCGTGGATCGCGGCGAGGCTGTCGTGCAGCGTCGTTCGATCCTTCTC